>JAAFHJ010000562.1 GCA_013298325.1 Myxococcales bacterium
GCGTACAGCCCCTGCTTTCCCAGGACGTCTACGAAGACCGCTGGGAGTGAGCGCTCAGAACGTCGCGAAGAAGTCCCAGGTTGCCTGCGGGGCGGGCGCCCAGAGGCCGTGCCCTTGGCCGGGGACTTTGCATTGGGTCACCGCGCGCGCGCAGCCGTCAAAGGTCACGCAGGGGCTCGGCGAAACGGCTTTCGACGTCGATTTGCAGCTGTTCCACGGTTTCCAGTGGGCAAGTGCGTCCTTTTCGGCGCCGTCGATGATGTACTTGTCGTCCTTGTCGCCGTACATGATGAGCGCACCGACCGCCGGGACAACCGGTTTAAGATCGCCGGTTTGCGCGTCGAAGTCGGCGTTGCCGATGCCGTAGGGGGCGCCGCCCGCCCAGACGCCGACCGCGCGAATGACGTTCCCGCCGAGCCAGTAGGCAGCCTGGTTCGAGAAATAGGCACCGCGGCTCTCGCCAGAGAGGAACACCCGCGACTTGTCGACGCAGAACGTGGCCTGAAGGCTATCGTTAAGGGCGCTCAAGAAGGCGAGGTCGCCGTTGGTCGCCTTCGCGGTGCCGTCGGCCCAGGTCTTGTTCCCGCCGTCGGGGAAGGCGACGATCGCTTTCTCGCCGACGATCGTGTCGTATTTCCAGGAGTTACGGATGCCATCGCCGGTACCGCCATCCCCGTGGAGGAGCATCACGAGCGGGTAGGCCTTGCTCGGGTTGTAGCCGGGCGGCAGATAGAGGTTGTAGGTGCGCGCCTTTCCGGCGACCTGCAGGCTCAAGCCCTTCTGGTAGCCGGTCGCCGCCGCGGGGGCGCCGCACCCCTTCGTCGGTGTGCCGCCGCCAGAGTCGGCCGCGGCGCTGGCGTCGGTTTCGGTGGCTCCGCCGTCGAGGATCGCGCCGTTGAAGGTCCCATCCCCGCCGGCGCAGGCGAAGAGAGGGGCGAGAGCGAGCGAGGCAAACCCGAGAACGAGCCGATTGACGCGAAAAGTCATGGGTGTCGACTCTACGCGAAATGGCGATTGAGGCTGCACAAAAGAAGAAAGGCGATCCCCTCGCGGGGACCGCCTTTCCTTGCGGCGATTCACAGGCGCCTCGCGGGAATTCCGCGAGACACCTAGGAAATCACTCTTCCTTCTTGTCGAGGGAGAGCTTGCCGAGCTTCGCCTTGATGAGGTCGCCGATGCTGTTCGCAACCGGCTCGCCCGCCGAGGTGCTGCCACCCTTCGGGGCCTTGGAGGTGCGCTTCGTGCCGCCGCCGCCCGGGGTGACGGCCGCTGCGGCCGCTTCCGCGGCGCCGGTGCCGAGACGCATCGAGAGGGTCAGGCGACGCTCCTGGGAGTCGATGTTCGCGATCTCCGCCTGGAGTGCATCACCGATCTTGTAGGCGACGTTCGCGCCGGCTTCGTCCTTCGGCTCGACGATCTCATTCTGCGGAATGAGGCCTTCGATGCCGGGGCGGACGCGGACGAACATGCCGTAGTCGACGAGGCTGACGACGCTGACGTCGCACACCTTGCCGGGGGGCAGGTCGGTGAAGATCGTGGGCCACGGATCTTCGAAGAGCTGCTTGATGCCGAGGGAGACCTTCTTCTCGTCGTGGTTGATCGAGAGGATGATCGCGTCGACGTCGTCGCCCTTGTGGAACATGTCGGCCGGGTTGTTGACCTTGGCCGTCCACGAGAGGTCGCTCTTGTGAACCATGCCGTCGACGCCTTCTTCGATGCCGATGAAGACACCGTAGTCGGTGATCGAGCGGACCTTGCCGCCGATGCGATCGCCCGGCTTGTACTTCTCGGTGAAGATCGACCACGGATCGGGCTCAAGCTGCTTGAGACCGAGCGAGATGCGCTTCGACTTCGCGTCGACTTCGAGGACCTGGCACTCGATTTCCTGGCCAACTTCCAGGATCTTCGAGGGGTGCTTGACCTTCTTGGTCCAGGACATCTCGCTGACGTGGATGAGGCCTTCGACGCCCGGCTCGAGCTCGACGAACGCACCGTAGTCGGTGATCGACATGACCTTGCCGCGAACCTTCTTCCCCTGGGGGAAGGCTTCTTCGGCGTGGTTCCACGGATCTTCCTGGGTCTGCTTGAGACCGAGGGAAACGCGCTCGGATTCAGCGTTGTACTTGAGGACCTTGACGGTGACCTCGTCGCCAACCTTGAAGAGCTCGTCCGGGTGGTTGACCCGGCCCCAGGACATATCCGTGATGTGGAGGAGGCCGTCGATACCGCCGAGGTCGACGAAGGCGCCGTACTCGGTGATATTCTTGATCGTGCCCTTGACGATCTTGCCTTCCTCGAGGTTGAGGAGGGTCTGGCTCTTGAGCTGGTCGCGCTCCTTTTCGAGGAGGACGCGGCGCGAGAGAACGATGTTCCCGCGGCGCTCGTTGAACTTGATGAACTTGAACTGATAGGTCTGGCCGATCAGCTTGTCCAAGTTCCGGATCGGGCGGAGGTCGACCTGCGAGCCGGGGAGGAACGCCTTCACGCCGCCGCGGATGGTGACCGAGAGGCCGCCCTTGACGCGCTGGGTGATGGTGCCTTCGACGAGTTCGTCGTCGCGGTAGGCCTGAACCAGCTCCTGCCAAACCTTCTGCTTGTCGGCCTTCTCCTTGGAGAGAAGAACGAGGCCGTCTTCGTTCTCACGGCTCTCAATGAAGACCTCGGTCTTGTCACCGGGCTTCACGTTGATCACGCCGGCTGCATCCGCGAACTCGGAGAGCGGGATGACACCCTCGCTCTTGCCGCCGATGTCGACGATCACATTGTCGCGCTGGATAGCGACGACGGTTCCGGTGACGATGTCACCTTCTTTGCCGAGAGCGTTGAGGCTCTGCTCGAAAAGCGCCGCGAAGGAATCGTCGGCGGAGAAGGTCTGGTTGTCGGTGGTCGTGGTCATTCCTACTGCTTCTAACCTGGTGTTCGCCCCCGCCTCAGCGAGGGCGCCTTTCTCCCACGAACACGAGGACTTGGACCGGCCTACAAATGTAGGAACACTCGCCCTAAAGCCCACTGCGTACGGGGACCGCCGCAATACCTCAGGAAGCGGAGTGATGCAACGCACGAAGGTGTAGGTTCCCGTAATTTTCTTGACCGCCGGGAATAGTTCGCTCAGCGCGACCGAAAACCCCGAATTCGTTGGCGGCTGGCTCCATGCCACGCCAACGGGAAGGTCCTCTCGATCACCTACGGCGATCTTGCGGCGACCCAAACCCAGTTCGCCTACGACACGCGGCTCCGTCTCGCCTCGGTCCTCACCCACCGCGGCCCCCCGGCCCTCTGGGGCGCGCCTCGTCCGCCCGGACCGGAGGGAGGAAACGGCGAGGCGGGTGTGAGCGGCATCGCTGGTTACAGCGCGCCCGACCCGACCGGCAGCGCCCAAGAGGTCCTCGAGCACAGCCAGTTCCAGTACGATGTCGGCGACAACCCGACGCAAATCGACGACTTGCGGAACCCGTTCGCCTGGGCCGACGGCCAAAAGCCGGTCACCCGGACGATCGGCTACGACGGCTACAAC
>JAAFHJ010000563.1 GCA_013298325.1 Myxococcales bacterium
ATCTGCCGGCAGCGAAGGTTTCGAATGATTACGGAGTGAGCGGGGCCGTTGAGCGGCTCGCGGCGCCGCCGAAGGTCGGGGCGCCCGGGAACGTGATCGATGCCGGGGCGAGGGTGCGGCCGGTGAGCGCGCTGCGGAAGATCGCGCCGCTCTCCGAGAAGCCGTAGAGCTGGCCGCCCCAGAAGCCGAGGCCGTAGACGGTCGGGTAGCCGACGTCGCCCCAGTTTTTGGTGAGGGTGCCGGTTTTGCTGTCGAATTCGAAGAGGCAGTCGTGCGCCTCGCAGTCGAGGCCGGGCGCGGTTCCGGTCCCTGTACCGGTTGCCGTCACGAAGGCGCGGCCGTCGCGGAGCACGACGACGTCCCCCGAGGAGGCGAGGCCGTCGGGCAGGACGCCGGCGGCGAGGAGCGACGAGCGGCCGGTGGCGGTGTCGATGGCGACATAATCTCGGTCGGAGAAGCCGACCAAGACCTCCCGATCGGCGGCGACGGTCCCGCGCGGCGCGAAGGCGAGGCCGTTGACGAAGCGCTCGGTGGTCGACGACGACGTGCCGATCGCGGTGCAGGCGGCGGTGCGGGGGTCGACGCGCATCAGCGTGTAGCCGCTCGCGACCCCGTCGTAGGCGACGGCAAGGAGGGTGCCGGTTTCGTCGGCGGCGAGGTCAAACACCCCCTCGCCGCACCCCTGGAAGGGGCCGATCGTCGTCAGCGTTTCCGACGTAAGATCGAGTGCATAGAGGCTCTGCTGGCTGTGCGCGAAGAGGACCGGCGCCGTCGTGCCGGTCTCCTCCAGGGCGCTCCGCGACCCACAGGCGAGCGTGGCGCAAACGGCGAGCACACCCCACGTGGCACGCGCAACGGTACGGAATACAAAAGAGGGGCTCATGGCAGGGGCGCCCTTATAAGGCGGGAACAAGTTCTTGGATCCGGCGCTTCGACGGGACGAGACGAACAAGTTCTCGGATCCGGCGCTTCGACGGGACGAGACGAAAAAATCGAGCGCCATCGGCGATTCCTGCCGGCGGGCACACCCCCCATTTTCCCGTCGCGGCGCGGCGCCGGGTCGGCTAGGAGCGGCGCCCCATGAGCACCGCAGTCACCGACCTCGCCGCAAAGACCGTCACCTTCGACGGGACCATCTTCGACATCCAGGACCTCGGCGAAGACACCTACACGGTGCTCGTCAAGGGCGTCCCGGCGGGCCGCATCGTCTTCACCTGGGGCGCGGCGAACGGCGTCCCGGAAGGCGACACCTACAGCGAAGACACCCTGTACGCGATCGCCGAGTCCTGGTTCACCGCCCGCGACGCCGCCAACGAAGCGAGCTGATCGCCCCCACTCCCTCGCGTTTCGCGATCCAAAAGCAGCCTGAAAGGGCTGCTTTTTTCGTGGGTGCTCACCGGGCGGGGCTTGCAGGCCTCCGGGAAGCCCAACGGCCTACATGGCCGGCGCCAAGCTGCACCCGTTCCTCTCCGCGGGCGTCAACGTGGGGATGGCAGACGCCGCGCAGGTCCGCCTCCAGATCGTCGGGACGGCCGCGGCAAACACGTCCCCAGGATCCTGGCTTGGCATCGGCGGCCAGCTCGGGAGCCTGTGTGGCGGGCGGCTGACGTCGACCACCGTCGGCAATGGCTACGTCGTATCGTGCGAGGGGACGATGTCCACCAGAGGCTAGTGGGTCGGCGCGTTTGCGTCGGTGTGCGTGAAGTAAGCTCTGACTCGGTCGTCGCTACCGTCCGATTTCGTACCGGATGTTGCGGATCGTCGCCCCGACGGTCACCGCCTTGTCGGCTCCGCTCGCTTTCACGCCGCAAGAAACACGCACGCGGTCGACGGAAATCGGCGGGGTCGACCCGTCCAGCGCGGGGCTCTTCCGCTCTTCGAGAGCGCCGAGCGTCCGATTTTGGGTCTCCGAAACGCTGCCAAAGAAGTTCGGTTCTCGGGCCCCGACGAGCGCCCGCAGTTGAACGTGGAGCGGGGTCGCGTTCCACCCGGCGAGCGGCGGCGAAAGTTCTTGGTAGAAGCCGTAGCCGTCGAAGGGGTTGTTCGGCGTTCCGTCGAGGACGATCGTGTAGTCGAGCGTCGACCACAGCACGTCATCTTGAATGACCTTGAGCTCCGCCGAATTGAAGAGCCCGCGCTGGGAATCGCCCCACTGGAGCGCGCACCCGATGCG
This sequence comes from Myxococcales bacterium, assembly GCA_013298325.1. GTDB lineage: Bacteria > Myxococcota_A > Polyangia > Polyangiales > Polyangiaceae > JAAFHJ01. The sequence continues at coordinate 2,174 of JAAFHJ010000563.1, forward strand.
AGCATCGACATGCGGCGACGGAACCGAAACGTGAGGCGTGACGTCGAAGGCGAGCCCGGCGCCGAAAGACGGAGCAAATTCCATGGTAAAGGTCGCCGAACACGGGGCGTTCGCGTCGGCCGTGCACGTCGCTTCAAAGCCGGAATCGGCCGTTCCAACGATGCGTGAAGGGCCGGTGGTGCAGTCGGTCCCGGTGCATGCGAACGTCCCTTGCGCGAGCGGCGCCGTCGCCCAAACGACCGGCTGCGGCTCGTAGGTGACACAGGCGGTCATCCCGATCATCAGCGCCAGAGGTACGCGCACATTCATCGGTGGGAACCTAAGCGACGAGCGTCCACGGCGCCTAGTCGGAAATGGTGCGTGGTCCGTTGGCGAGCTTCCGGAGCGTGAGCACGTGGAAGACGAGGGCAGCCGGCACGAAGAAGGTCGCAATGAAGGTGTACGGGAACATGCCGATCGCCTGATTGGGGACGTCGGTCGCGAGAGCGGCGATGGCGGGGGTGGTCAGCACGCCCCGGGCGGCGACGTGGACGACCAACAGGATCCCGATAACATTCCACAAGACCATGAACTTCTGGGAAATTTTCCCACGGAGCGCCAAGTAACCGACGATCGGCGCCGAGAGCCCCATGACGATATCGAAGTTGGCCCCTTCGTAGGTCATCATTTGCGGAAGTAGCCGCGCCTTCCACAGCGCATGAAGCAGGAGTTCCAAGGGGAAGCGGAACACCTGCACCGCCATCAATGCGGCCAACGGCGCCTGTTGGGCGAGCGCTTTCGCCGCTTTGCTACGCGCGGCAAACACCACCCACGCCACAATGCCGGGCGCCACAAACAGGAACGCCGGCGGCCGGACGTCGACCCGGGCGAGCCAACCGCTCCACGAAAGCAGCCCCGTGTAGACGAGCCAACCGACGAGCGCGGCAAGCAGCCCCCGTCGAAGCGGCAGCGTTTGGGTCGGAGAACCCGTGAGGAAGGCGACGACGGCACCGAGAAGCGCAAGAAAGAGGGCCCAAAAGGCGACGAGCATGGCGCGCTCCTAGGGGCGTGGCGGAAGCCCAACCATCTTTTTCTTGCGCCTGACTACCGGCGCCGAAAGGCTACTTCGCGATACGGACGACTTCCCGCAGCCCGTCCGCACTTGCCGACGTCATCACGTAGACATGGTCGGCGTCATGAGCGACCACCTCGGCCCCGTAGCGGAACGACGGCCCGATCGGCGTCCAGACGCAGGCATTCGCAACCAGGTCGGTTTCGCTGCAAAAAGCGAGCTGGTAGGTGGCTGCTCCGCCGTCCCCCACGGGCGACACCCACTGGTAGATCCCGGCGTGCGCGAGGTAG
>JAAFHJ010000564.1:0-803 GCA_013298325.1 Myxococcales bacterium
CGCAAAGAGCGATGGAGCTGCGGTTCTTTTTTGGGGCCCGTCAGAGCGATTTCGCGTCGAGGACGAAGCGGTACTTCACGTCCGACGTCTCGACGCGTTTGTAGGCGCTCTCCAAGGCAGAGAACGTCGTCGGTTCAATGTCGGAAAGGACCCCGTGCTTGGCGCAGAAATCGAGCATTTCCTGGGTCTCGCGGATGTTCCCGATCGACGACCCGGTGAGGATCTTCTGGCCGCCGACCAGCGAGAACGGATTGAGCGCCGGAATTTCGCCGGGGAGGCCGACGAGGCAGTGGACCCCTTCCGGGCGAAGGGCGGCGAGGTAGGGGGCCATGTCGTGGTTCGCCGAGACGGTATCGATGATGACATCGAGCCGATTTCGTTGAAGTTTCATGGCATCGGCCGCCTTGGAGAGGACGACCTCCGTCGCGCCGAGGGCGAGGGCGTCGTCCTTCTTGGAGGCGCTCGTGGTGAAGACGACCACTTCGTCGGCCCCGAAGGCGCGGGCGAACTTTACCGCCATGTGGCCGAGGCCACCGAGGCCGACGACCCCCACCCGCTTTCCGCGCCCCGGGAGCGCCGGATCGGTCGTCGGGCCGCGGAGCCAGCGACGGAGGGGCGCGTAGGTCGTAATGCCGGCGCAGAGGAGCGGGGCGACGCGGGCAAGATCGAGGTGTTCAGCGACGGAGAGAACGAACGATTCGTCGACAACAATACGATCTGAGTAGCCACCGTAGGTGACCCCACCGTGGCGCTTGTCACGACTGTTGTACGTCCAGGTCGCCCCGTTTTCGCACATTTGTTCA
>JAAFHJ010000564.1:813-3509 GCA_013298325.1 Myxococcales bacterium
GTGTGCTCTTCCGATCTGTCGCACCGATCTTAAATTTCGTGACGTTGCCGCCGATCGCGACGACGCGACCGACGATCTCGTGGCCGGGGACGATCGGGTAGGTGGAGCCGCCCCAGTCGTTGTTGACCTGGTGAATATCGGAGTGGCAGATCCCGCAATGGAGAATCTCGATATGGACGTCTTTTTCACCGAGTTCCCGGCGCTCGAAGGCGAAGGGCTTCAATGCGGAGTGGGCCTGGTGGGCGGCGTAGCCACGTGCAGCAATCATGGGGCGTTCCTTCGGGTGGAAATTCGGCGGTCGGCAGGGCGAGAGGTCGATAGTCGCCCGGCGAAAAAATGCGAGTGGCGCGGGCCGACCCGTGCGAGCCTGCGAAAGATGCCTCGTCGCGCGCTCTCGTTCCTGTTCGCCGTCTCGTCACCGCGCGCAGCTGCAATCCTGCGCGCCGTTTCCTCACCGCCGTCGGCGGTTCCGGGCGGACGCGCAGCTGCGTTCCTGGCGGTCCCCGTCGTTCTCGCGTTCCTCAGCACGGCGGCCGAAGCCCAGGAGCGCCGTCTCGATCTCGAAGCGCACGCTGGGGTGCTCTTTGGCGCCGTCCCGGGGCTCTCCAAGGGCTCCGCGATCGGGTTCACGTGGGGCCTCGGCTCGGTCCAAGGTCCTGTAAAAATTGGCGGAGATGCCTTCGTCGCCGTCGGCGGCGGCTACGAGCAAGGGTCCCATTCGGCGCTCTTCGGCGGGCTCCTCGGGACGTGCGGGCTCGCGGCCCCGAAAAACAGCGTCGTCCCGATTGTGAATTTCCATTTTGGCGGATTGATTTTCTCCCACGGCGGCACGAGCCCCGACCCGTCGGTCCCGACGACCGACTTCAACCTCGTCGCAGGATCGACGCTTGGACTTGCGTTCCCGGTCTCGAAGAATGCGGCGATGCATATCGCAGCGAAGGGCTTCTACCCGCTCTTCCCGTCGTCCAATCTCCCGAAAGCAGGAGCACTTGGGAGAGACGACGGACCGTCCCGGCGCGTGTTTCCCCTCTTTGCGGAGCTCGGCTTCGATGTCCTCTAAAGCGATCTTCTTCCCCGTTCTTTGCGTGCTCGTTGCGATCCCTACGAGCGCGCACGCAGGCAGCTTCGATGGCTTCAATGGGCAAGGGCGCTTCGGACTTCAGTTCGGCGTCGTCCCGAAATACTCGTCGATCATGCCGGGGATCTTCCTCGGGGGCGGCGTCCGTTACGGGGCGGTGCGCGTCGGCGCCGACGTGAACCTCGCAATCGGCGGCTCCCGAAGTGGCAATGGTTTCGCGATGATGGCCAACGCCCTCGGGACCGTCGGCGTGCGTGGCCCGGAAGGGCCCTTTAGCCCCTACGCCGATTTGCATCTCGGGCCCGGCTTCGTCCACGCCGAGGGGGGCGGCACCGTCGACCGCAGCGGCTGGATGGCCGGCGCGGCTCTTGGCGTCGTCGGCCTCGGGCGCACGCAACCGCTCGGCGGCTTTGTGCAAATCGCCGGCTACATGACCCTCGACCGCGCCCCCGTCTTCCCGATCTTTGTCCGGTTTGGAGTCGCCGCGCTGTGACGCGGCGCCCACCTAACGCCGCGCTGTGACGCGGCGCCCACCTAACGCCGCGCTGTGACGCGGCGCCCACCTAACGCCGCGCTGTGACGTAGGTGTGCCATGGCACAACTGCCGAACGGCACAAACCCTTGCAAATCCGGACACCGGACGGGCGGCACAGTCGCTGCAAAAGGACCGCCCATGAAGAACCCCCGCGCACTCCCCGCCCTTCTCCGTGCTCTTGCCACGACTGCGGCCGTCGGAGGCTTCTCCGCGGCGACCGCCGCTTGCGCGGCGACGGAGATCGATATTCCCAGCGATTTCGTCGAGAACCTCTGCCCGGCCGGCAAGGACGTCGTTGACGACCTCGCGCCCGAGCCGGCCCTCGACTACGTCGCGCTCCTCGGCACGAGCGCCGAGCACGGGGTCGCCTGCAGCGGCGCAACCCAACAGACGGCCTGCCTAGAAGCGCTGAGCGCCGCGAAGGCCTCTCCGCCGGCGTCCTGGGGCCGAGGCTTCGACGGCATCGGGGAGTCGCTCGTCGGCACGCGGGGCGATACCGTCGTCACCGCGGGGACCACCAAGGACCTCGTCGGAATTCTCGGGAAGATCAACACGCTCGGTGAAGCAATGCTCGTCGCCCGGAGCGCCGACTACCGGAGTGACTGCGACGCCCGCGCCCGCGGCCGCGCGACGGCGAGCGGCTACGACATGGTCCTCTGGCGGGGCTCGTCCTGCGGGTCGGGGAACGAGCTCGTGGAAGCGATCGTCCACGTCGGCCCCGATGGCGCCCTTTCGGAGACGGAGAGCGTCGTCGTCGAAAAGGGGGATCCGAACTGCGCCATCGGGCGACGCCCGGGGGGCCACGAGACTTCGCCAGCGTCACCGACGACGACAAACGATCGCGAGAGTCTCGGCGCTTTCCTCGGGAAAATTGCTCAGTTGGAGGCGGCGAGCGTCGTCGCCTTCGCCCAACTCGAACGGGAATACGCAGCGCTTGGCGCCCCGGAACGCCTCTTGAAAAAGATGCGGCAGGCGCGCCGCGACGAAGTCCGCCACGCGCGAACGATGACCAACCTCGCAACCGCCCACGGCGCCACGGTGCCCGCCGTCGTCGCGCGCCCCTTCCGCGCGCTCCCGACCCTT
>JAAFHJ010000572.1 GCA_013298325.1 Myxococcales bacterium
TTGGCTCCTTGACGGCGCCCATAACGAAGACGGCGTCCGCGCACTCACCGCCACCCTCGATGGACGAGGCGTTCGACCGAGGGCCGTCGTCTTCGGAGCGATGGGCGACAAGAACTTCCTTGAAGTCTGCACACATCTCCGCGCCGCGCTGCCGGGATGCGCGTTTGTGTTCGTCGCGCCACGCGCGTTGGGCATCGCCACCGGATCGGTGGGCGCGGGGGCGCTCCCGGCGCGCGCTGCTGCCGATCCTGGCGAATTAGCTCGTCAATTCGCTGGGATCGCGGCCCCTTCGCTGGAAGATGCCCTCGCCGAAGCGCACCAGCAGGCTTCCGGCGGGCTCGTGATGGTAACCGGCTCCCTGTACCTCGTCGGTGCGATCCGCGCCTTGCTTCTCGGCGAGGCGACCGACCCACCAATCGCCCTCTAGGGGAGACGTCGCCGGCTGTTTTGAGTACCTTGCAGCGCTTCCCGGCGCCGACCGACGCCGACCGAAAGAAGGACGAGAGGACAATGCCGAGCTTCGACGTGGTTTCGAAAGTGCAATGGAACGAAGTAGATAACGCGCTCAATCAAGCCGATCGCGAGATTCAGACGCGCTTTGACTTCAAAGATACCGGCACGACCATCGAAAAGACTTCGGAAGGGATCGTCGTCATCTCCTCCAGCGAAGATCGCGCAAAAGCGGCCGTTATCGTCTTTCACGAGAAGCTCATCAAACGCAAGGTGTCGCTCAAGTACCTGGATGAGCAGAAGCCGACGAAGACGAGCAAGGGTGGTGCCCGAATCCTGATGAAGGTCAAAGAGGGGATCGATCAGGAAGTCGCGAAGAAGATGGTCGCGGCGATCAAGGCGGAGAAGCTCAAAGTTCAGGCGGCGATCCAGGAGCAGCAGCTTCGCATCTCCGGCAAGAACAAAGATGATCTCCAGGCATCGATTCAGTTTCTTCGCGCAAACGACTACGGCTGCGAACTTCAGTACAACAACTTCCGGGATTGAATGACGATGGCCATCAAGAAAGAAAAAGTCGCGGAGCGGAAGTACTTTGGCACCGATGGCATCCGAGGAACGGCCAATGTATGGCCGATGGTGCCCGAGGTAGCTCTTCGTCTCGGACGGGCAGTTACAGCCATTGCGGGCCGTGGAAAAAGCCATGCGCCGAAGATCTTGATCGGAAAAGATACGCGGCTTTCCGGCTATATGCTTGAGCAGGCGATCGCAGCCGGCATCACCAGCATGGGTGGTCAAGTGCTCCTGTGCGGCCCCGTACCGACGCCGGCAGTCGCCCATTTGACGACAAGCATGCGCGCCGATGCGGGCATCGTGATTAGCGCGAGCCACAACCCCTACGACGACAACGGAATCAAGATCTTCGGCGGCGATGGGTTCAAGCTTCCGGACGCGCTTGAGGCTGAACTCGAGAGCATGCTGGAGGACGAAGCGAAGATCGCCACGCGCCCGACGGGGCCGGGGATCGGGCGAGCGCAAAACCTCGAAGACGCACGCGGACGCTACGTCGTCTTTGCAAAGAACGCGTTCCCGAAGGAGCTGACGCTGGAGCGGTTGCGAATCGTCGTCGATGCCGCCCACGGCGCCGCCTACAAGGTCGCCCCGCTCGTGTTCTCCGAACTCGGCGCAACGGTGACCGCCCTCGGCGTGAAGCCGAACGGCGTCAATATCAACAAAGATGTCGGCGCGTTGCACCCAGACAACGTCCGCGCCGAGGTCGTGAAGCGGAAGGCGAACATCGGCATTGCCCTCGATGGCGACGCCGATCGCCTCATCGTGGTCGATGAAAAGGGGCAGGTCGTCGATGGCGACGCCGTCATGGCGATGTGCGCCCGCCGCATGAAAGAGGATGGCCAGCTCGCCAAGAATTCCCTCGTGGCGACCGTCATGTCGAATTTGGGCCTCGAACGGGCCATGAAGCAGCTCGGCATTAAGCTCGTGCGGACGCCGGTCGGCGATCGTCACGTCGTAGAGGCAATGCGCAAGGGGGGCTTCAACCTCGGTGGCGAGCAGTCGGGGCACCTCATTTTCCTCGATCACGCGTCGACCGGGGACGGCATCGTCGCCGCCCTCCAGGTGCTTGCGATCATGGTCCGCACCGGGAAACCGCTCTCCGAGCTGGCGCGAACAGCGATGACACGCGTCCCGCAAGTTCTTGAGAATATTAATCTTCCAAGCCGCCGTCCCTTGGAAGAAATGCCGAAGCTCCAGAAGGCGATGAAGGCGGCTGAGGCAAAGCTTGGTGGCGACGGTCGGATCCTCGTCCGCTGGAGCGGCACCGAACCGAAGCTCCGCGTGATGGTCGAGGGGCTCCACGACGGGGAGATCCACGCGCTCGCCCTCGACATGGTCGCCGCCGCAAAGGCAGACTTTTCGTGAGCGACTTCAAACGCCCTTTCCGGGAAAACAAAGCCGGTTCTTCTGCGAGCAAGCCGACAAACGGGCCCCCCGGTGAGCGGCGCTTCACACGCCCAGAACGCCCACCCATCCGTCGGGAGACGACGACCCTTTGGGACTACCCGTCGCAAAACTACGGGGCGGGCAAGCAGGGGGATACGCGCTATCTCGGCGCAACTCCTAGCTATGTCATCTGGAACTGCATCGAGCGCTACACAAAGCCCGGCGATCTTGTCGTCGATCCCTTTTGCGGCTCAGGGACGACCCTCGACGTCGCGAAGGACCTCGGGCGCGTGGCACGCGGGTTTGATTTGAAGCCCTATCGACCCGACGTCGAGAAGGCCGATGCGCGAAAGATCCCCGTTGCGAGCGGGACGGCGAAGCTCGTGTTTATGGATCCCCCCTACGGCGATCACATCGACTACAGCGACGATCCTTCCTGCATTGGGAAGATCAGCGCCTACGACGAGCGCTTCTACGTCGAGCTTGGAAAGGTCGTCAAAGAGGCGGCCCGCGTCCTGATGCCTGGCGGCGTCCTCGGCGTGTACATCTGCGATTATTTCGAAAAAAAGCGAGGCTTTGCGCCGGTAGGCATGGGCGTCTATGCACAGATGCTCACCGTCGTCGAGCCGCTGGATGTCATCGCAGTGACCCGTCACCACAAGACCCTCGAACAGGGAAACTTCCACAAAGCCGCCGACGAACAGGGCTTCTTTCTACGGGGCTTCAATTACCTTTTCTTGGGCACGAAACGGTAGTTCGACCGGGCCGACGACACAGGCGTCGGAGTGGCACAGGCCGGCACCCAGTCGGTCGCCCAGATCTCCAAGGTTTGCGGGCGGATGCCGGTGGCCGCCGTCGTGCTGCACCTTGGGAATGCGATTCCCCCTTCTGATTGCCCCCGCAGCGATCGGCGCGCTTGTCGCGTCGGTCGTGACGCTCACCCCTTCCCTCGCCGCCGCCGAATCGGGCACGCGCGACGCTGGCAACGACTGTTGGCTTATGGCGCCAAGCGACGTCATCGAGCTCCCCGAAGATG
>JAAFHJ010000565.1 GCA_013298325.1 Myxococcales bacterium
CGGCCGAAGGTCCCCGGGTGCACCGAGCGGAGGAGCGCGTCGCCGTAGAAGCCGGAAGGGGCGCCGTTTCCTGGGCTTTTTCCGAAGATGACGCCGCGACCGACGCGCCCCTCGACGACAAGATGCTGGAGCGGCCCGAAGAAATTCCGGAGCCAGACGGAGCCGCCGAGGGTGGTGTCGGCGCGCGTCGGGTCGACTTCAAAGGTGCCGCGGAGGCGGACGGTCGTCCGCGGCGCTTCGACGACCTGGATCGTGAGCTTGAGCGCCTCGGGGAGGCCGACGCGCGCGATGAAGTTGCCGTCCTTGTCGATCTGCTCGGGGCGGAGCTCGCCGCCGTTGTCGGGGGCGGTGCCGGGGACGATGAAGACGGTGTCGGCGTCGTCCCGTACGTAAACCGAAGAAAACGCTCCACTATCGAGGAGGTCGCGCTCGATCTGCGCGCGTACGCTTTCGTCGTAAGGGTGGACGTCGGGCGCCGCCTTTGGGCCGGCGAAGGCGCCAAGGCCGGCGCGCGCGAGGATCGCTTCATTGGGGATTTTCGCGGCACCTGCTTTGGCATCGGTGCTCGCCGTTTCCTCACTCGCCGTTTTCCCACGCGACGCGCGGACGATCTCCACGCTGCCGACGTGGGTCTTGGGGCCGGCGTCGACGAAGAAGTACCAATGGACGACCTTCTGCGTGCGGTCGACGTAGGCGCGGCTGTAGACCATCGCGTGGGCGTGGCCGCGGCGGCGGAGGTCGTCGGCGAGGTCGTAGCGGACGTGGCGGAACGTCTCGAAATCGAAGTTTTTCTCGCCGGTTGCGAACGGAACCTTCCCAGCGAGCCGCGCCGTTTCCGCTTCGCTGGTCGCCGTCGGCGCGCCGCCCCAGATCACGCGGACGTCGCCGACTTGGTAGCGCGTCTGTTCCCGGAGGCGGAACGCGACGCTCGCCGCGTTCTCCCCCAGGACAACCTCACCGGGCTCGACCTCGACGTCCAGGTAGCCGAAGGTCCGCCACCAGGCTTCGATGCGCCGGCGGTCCTCGGCGACGCGGAAATCGCTGTACCAGCGCTCGGTGGTGAGCAGGCCGGCGGGGCGCATCCCGAGGCGCGGGAGAAGCTTTGCAAAATCAAGCGTGAGCGGCCGGGAAGGGTCGGCCGTCGTGAGCGTGACCCGCTCGACGTGGATGTCGGTCTCGCCGGGGACCTTTGCCGGTCGCACCTTGCAGCCGGCGCCGCCCAACACCGCCACCGAAAGCCCGACCGCAAGGATCACCTTCGAAAGCATGCGGGGCGGGGCGGGCGAGGCGGGGCGCAAGCCGGCAACCCTGGCGCGTCGATGGGCGAGCGGTCAAGCGTCACCGCAGCAAAAACCGAGGAAGAATGCGTCGCGGAGTGCCGTTCTCGCGACGCCGTTCTAGCGACGCGGTTGTTGAGAACTCCGCGCCGTCTCCCGCTACGCGGACGGACGCGCCGCCGTCACCAGGAAGATCGGGTAGCGCTTCCCCTCTTTCGTGACCTCACACGCCGTCGTGAAAGCGACGTCGGAAAAGCCGGCTTCCGTAAGAAATTTCGCAAGTTCCCCGCGGTCAAATCCGGCATGGAAGACCCCTTCGGCGCCCGGCGGATGGAAGTCCCCCTCTTCGACGTCGAGATCGGCGAGCGCCACACGGCCGCCCGGCGCCAGGTGCGCGAAGAGCGTCTTCGCGAGGGCGCCTGTATCTTGCACATGATGCATCGCCATCGCGCTGACGATGAGATCGACGGTCCGCCCGAGGGGCTTCTCGAGGATGTCTTGGCAAAATACGCTTACTTTTCCGGCGAGTTCCGGCTTCTTCGCGAGCTGCTCGAGCATTGCCGCCGACACGTCGACCGCCAGGATCTCCTTCACCGCCGGCGCCACTTTCGCGGCGATGAGGCCGGTCCCGGCGCCGAAATCGAGGACGGTCATCGTCGCGTCCAGCGGGACGCGGTCGTCGAGGGCCCGGGAGACCCCTTCGGAAATCTGGAGCGGAAACGGGCGCGTGTCCCAATCGGCGGCTTTGTCGTGGAAGAGGTCGGTCATCGCGCTTCTACCTACGCTTCGAGGGGCGGTGGCGTCGCCAAAATCAATCGGGGAAAGCCGGAAAATCGTTGGCGCGCGCAGCGGCGGAGCGTTCACGTTCCCCACCACAAAAAGCGCCAAACCCGTGCGATTCGGCCTTCCGGGCCCGTGGGGATCGGGTGACGGATCGGCGACGACCTCTGCTCTCGTTTTCCCTCCGCGTAGGCGGCAGCTTTCGCCTGGTGGGCGGCGAAGGCGGCGCGCGCGCCTTCGTGCTCGGGGCCCCCCTCGAGGACCAACGAAAAGTGGCCGCCGTCGGCGTCCGACCAATCCATCATCGGCGCCCGGCAGCTCCGGCACGGAAGGACGATGTTCTCACTCATGGGCGAATGGGCGCGCCTCCCGATGTAGGGGAAGTCGAAAAATCGATGCCGCGCCTTGCATGCCGGGCATTCACGGAGCTGGCCGTCCATCGGCACAACGTTATCCGGCGGATCCCGCGACCGGCCCCAAAATGCGGCAGCGCTTCGCGAGCGGCGTCGCGACCGACGGCGGGCCTACTTTGGCCGGGGCCCGTCCCACAGATCCGCTAGGTAGGCCCGGTGACCCGCGATCGCCGGAAAGAAGCCCAGAAATACCTCGCCCAGAACCGCGCGGCGACCTTCCATTACGAGATCAAGGAACGCTACGAAGCTGGCATTGTTCTCCGTGGGAGCGAGGTCAAATCCCTCCGCGAAGGGCGCGTCGATCTCTCGGAAGCGTACGCGACCGTCGACAAGGGGGAAGTTTGGCTCCGCCAGATGCATGTGGCCGCTTTTTTCGCGGCGCGAGCGTTCCCCCATGCGGAGCGTGGCATCCGAAAGCTGCTCCTCCACGCAAAAGAAATTGCCTATTTGGACCGCGCCGTTTCGCGGGAGGGCTTCACGCTCTTGCCGCTGGATCTCTATTTTAAAGGGAGCCACATCAAGGTCACGTTGGGGCTCGCGCGCGGGAAGAAATCTCACGACAAACGGGCGACGCTCGCAGCCAAGACCGAGGAGCGCGAGGCCCTTGAGGCGATCCGGACCCGTCGCGACGGGCTCCGGTAACCGGGCGCGTCGAGATTTGGTTTCCTTGGAAACTGTTTCCAAGGAAACTATTTCCTGTGTGGCGCTTTTTGCCCCGCGAACGCAGGAGCACTCCCGTGGACGAACACCAGAAAACTACAGCAAAACGATGCCTTGACGGCGCCTACGACGGCAGCATGCCCTTTCCGGCGATCGTGGCGGCGCTGATCGATGCCGGCTTTGAAGGCTACGACGTCGACTACCGGCGGGGGCTCGCGACCTACTTCCTCCCGAGCGGGGAGGCGTTTGCGCTGACGACGCCCACGTCGCCGACGCCGGTCGCGGCGGTCTTTCGCGGGGATGCCATCCTCGAAGCGATCCGTGCCGCGCAGAGCGATGCGCCCGGGTACACCTACGCCGGCTT
>JAAFHJ010000566.1 GCA_013298325.1 Myxococcales bacterium
TTGGGGATCTCTGCGGAAGAGTTCCGCGTCGATTCGCGCCGTTCGCCAGCGAATTCGCAGGGTCCGAGCGCCTTCGTCCCATTTGGGTAACGGCAGGCGTCGGCGCAATCGGCAAAAGAGGGGCCGCCGTCGCCGGCATTCCCGGAAGGACGCCGCGCTCCACGCTCTTTTCCGCGCAATCTGGTAAGGCGCATGGCGTCATGACCGAACGCGCCCCTGCCCCCGCGCCCCCGTTTCTCGAAGCGCTTCGCCAGGGGGCCCTCGTCTTCGACGGCGCAATGGGGACGCAACTCTACGAGCGCGGCGTGCTCTTTTCCGCCTGTTACGAAGAGCTCAACCTCACCCGCGCCGAGCTGGTTGGCCGCGTGCACGGCGAATACATGGCCGCCGGGGCGACGGTCCTCGAGACCAACACCTTCGGCGCCAACGCAATGCGCCTGGAAAAACACGGACTTCAGGGGCGCGTTACCGCCATCAACGAAGCGGCCGTCGCCATCGCCCGCGCCGCCGCAACGACCGACGCACGCAAGGCGTTCGTTGCAGGCTGCATCGGCCCCTCCGGCTACTTTCTCGGCGAAGCGACGACGAGCGACCTTTCCAAGGTTGGCGCCGCCCTCACCGAGCAGGCGAAGGCGCTCGTCGGCGCCGGTGCCGACGCGATCCTCCTCGAAACGTTTCGGCAGACAAATGAGCTGCAAATTGCGGTGGAAGCGGCCCTTCGCGCCTCCGACGGGCGCATTCCCGTCATCGCCTGCGCAAGCCTCGACGAGCAGCTCCGGATGAGCGACGGCACCGAAGCGGCCGCCATGGCCTCCCTCGTTCGCGACTGGGGGGCTCAGGGGGTCGGTGTAAACTGCACCGATGGCCCGATGAACGTCTTTACGGCCTGCGAGGCGATGCTCGCTGCCGAATTGCCGCTCCTCGCGATCCCGAACGCCGGCCTCCCCCGCCGCGTCGACGATCGCCTCGTCTACATTTCCACGCCGGAATACTTCGGCGTCTACGCCCGCCGCATGTTCAAAATCGGGGTCCGCGGCGTCGGCGGATGCTGCGGGACAACTCCCGAACATATCAAGAGAATCGCAGCAGCGGCGCGCATGGCCGGGTCGGCGGCGGGCGGCGAAAACGCGCAAGAAACCGTCCGGATCGAGAGCGACGGCCCCCTCGAAATCACCTCCCGATTCCCCATCGGCGGCCCGCCGGGGGCGCTTCCCGCGGTCCCTTTCGCCGAGCGCACCTCTCTTTCGGCAAAGATCGCGGCCGGGCGCTTCGTCACGAGCGTGGAGGTCAATCCGCCGATCGGCCTCGATCCGGCGAAGGCGATCGCCGCCGCGAAGATGCTGAAGGCCGGCGGGATCGACGTCGTCAACATCGCCGACGGCGCCCGCGCGCAGGCACGAATGGCGAACGTCGCCATGGCGGTCCGCATCCAGCGGGAGGCCGAAATGGAAACGATTCTGCACGTCTGCGGGCGCGATCGGAATCTCTTGGCGACGCTCGCCCATTTCCTCGGCGCCCACGACCTTGGTGTCTCCAACGTCGTCGTCATCACCGGCGACCCGCCGAAGATGGGCGACTTCCCCGACGCAACCGCCGTCTACGACCTCGACTCCATCGGGATGCTCAAGCTCGTCTCCCGTTTGAATGTCGGCATTGATCCCGGCGGAAAGCCGCTTGGCGGGGTGACGCGGTTTGTCGTCGCCACGGGCGCCGAGCCGGCCGCGCTGAACTACGAACGGGAGCTCGAACGCCTGCGCCTGAAGAAAGAGGCTGGCGCCGAAATCGTGATGACGCAACCGGTCTACGATCCCCGCGTCCTCGAGAAATTCCTGGAAGACATCAAGTACTTGGAGATGCCGGTCCTCGTCGGTCTCCTCCCCCTCGCGAGCCATCGGAACGCCGAATTCCTCCACAACGAAGTCCCCGGGATGCAGATCCCGGAGGCGGTCCGCGAACGGATGCGAAAAGTGGGCACGGGCCCGGCCGCGCGGCGAGAAGGGGTCACCATCGCCCGAGAGATGCTTGAGGCGGTGCGGAGCAAGGTCCAAGGGGCGTACATCATGCCGCCGCTGGAGAAATACGAGCTCGCCCTGGAGGTCGTCGACGGGTTCCTCGATCCGTGAGCGCACGCCTCTTTCCTTTGCGTTATCTGGTTGTTGCGACCCTGCCGCTCCTCGGCTGCGGGAAGGGCTGCGGTCAGAAGGCGTCTACCCGCGAAGTCCCCTTCGAAGAGCAGGCCGGCTACGAAGACCTTCGCCCCGATGCCGGCCCGCTCCCGACAGGGCCGAAGGAGGAACCGGCGCGTTGCACGAAAGAGGGTGCACCCTACACGCTCCCCCTCGGCACGACGGTTGGCGGCGCGCTCGTGACAGGCAATTCGCTGGCGGTCGGGCTCGTCGCGCTCACGGCAACGGTTGTCCGCTTCCCGGCACCAATCGCGACGCTTGCGCTCACGAACCCGACGACGATCCCCCTCGGCCCCACCATCGCCGACGGGCCCGCCCCTTCCCTCGCCGCGCTCCCCGGCGGTTTCGCCGCCACCTGGCTCGCCCCCGACGACGACGGGAAGCCCCTTGCAAAGCCAAAAAATTCGCTAGGTTCACCGCCCCGACGACGGAAGCTTCAGGTCGCGCAGATCGACGCTTCCGGCACCGCCAAGGTGCGCTGGCAGGCACCGCAAGGGATCGACGAGGTCCCCGATGCCGACGTCGCCTTCGCCGCGGACGGCAGCGGCCTCGCCGCCTGGGACGACGACGCCAGCAACGAGCACAAAGACCAGAAGGGGGGCCTCATTCGCGTGATCCCCCTCGCGACGGACGGCACCGCCGGAACCCCCATCGCGATTGCGATTGACGGCAGCGAGGCGGAGAGCCCGCGCGTGATTCGCGACGGCAACGGCTGGCAGGTCGCGTGGATCGCCCGAAAGGCAACCGGCCAGAAAGACGGCGAATTTCTCGAAGGGGCCGGCGAGGAAGCGACCTTCTCCTGGGTAGAAATCCAGCGCATCGACGGCGCCGGGAAGCTGCAAGATGCACCGATTACGGCGACGCCGAAGACCGGCCACGTCACCGCCCTCGCCGCCGATCCCCGCGGCGGCGCCTTCTACGTCGGCACCTTCGGCGACACTGCCAACGACGGCGGCCGCCTGCGCCGACTCGTCCTCGAGGGCAAGAAGCCGCCGGTCGTGACCGATCTCCTCACCGATGGCGTCGCCCGCGGCCTCTTCGATGTCGTCCCGAGCGCCATCCCGGAACAGCCCGATCTCTTTTGGTTTCTTGACCGCGACGACGGCGTACATCTCCTCGCCAGCGCGCGGCCCGGCCAGCTCCTCGCCCCGGTCCCCAGCCTCGAGCCGAGCCTGGAAGAGGCGCGCCCGCTGCTCCGCCTCGATGGCGAGCGCATCGTCGCCGCGAAGGCCCAAGAGCTCTTTGTCGTGCGCTGCAAGCGCCTTTGATCTCGCCCACTTCTGAAGAAGGAATTGCAACGATGTCCG
>JAAFHJ010000567.1 GCA_013298325.1 Myxococcales bacterium
TCAATATTGTCGACGGTGTGGAGGAGCTTCGGATTGTCGACGTAGTTTTCGCGCGCATGGGCCGTGAGATCTTTCGCTTCGACAGAGAGCTTCTCGAGGTTCTCCGCGGTGCGATTGATGCGCTCGCGATTGTCGCCAAGAACGCCGTTGAGGTTCTTGACGAGGCCTGCGGTGTTCGTTGCGATATCGCTGATGAGTTCTTTGTTGTTTCGGATGCCGTTGACCGTCGTATCGAGGAGGTCGTAGCCCTTCGCGAGAAAGAGATCGAGGCGCGGCGGGTCGATCCCCTTCACCTCGTCGTTCGCGGCGAGGACCTTCGTCCCCTTGCCCGGTTCGATCGCCATGAACTGCTCGCCGAGCACGCCCTGCGTCGTCACGTAGAAATCGGCGTCGTCATGGATCGACTCGTGGACGCGCTCTTCGACCTTCAGTTTGACGCGAACGAGCGGACGACGATTCGGCTTCGTTTCGACGCGGCCGCCGAGGAACTCAATTGTATCGACCTTCCCGACCTTGACGCCGGCCATGCGCACGGGAGCGCCAGTCTGAAGGCCGCCCGGGTTGTCGAAGTCGACGTAGATCGCGTAGGTCGGCTGGAAGGAGAGGCCCCCCATCACGAGGATGAAGCCGACGAGGATCGTCAACGCGACGAGGATGACCGCGCCGACTTTGACTTCAATGGAACGTTCCTGGGCCATGTGCTGCTCGTCGTTGCCAAAAGAGGCGTAATTTCGGCGAATTACGCCGTTACAGATCCATGGGCCCTTCGGCCCGACCATTGATAAACTGCTGAATGATGCCGTTGTCGGTCGCTTTAAACTCGGCCGGCGTCCCGATCTTCAGAACTTTCCCCTTGTAAAGCATGACGATGCGGTCGGCGATGCTGAAGATGCTCGACAGATCGTGGCTGACGACGATCGAGGTTACGCCGAGCTTGTCGCACAATTCACGAATGAGGGTGTCGACCCGTCGTGCGCTCACCGGGTCGAGGCTCGTCGTCGGCTCGTCAAAGAGGACGTACGTCGGGTCGACGGTGAGTGCGCGGGCGATCGCGACGCGTTTCCGCATGCCGTCGCCGAGTTCGGGCGGGTAGCGATCGGCGAACGCCTGCATATGAACGACGGAGAGGCGCTTCTTGGCTTCAGCCAGTGCGTCTTTGGCGTTCATGTCTTTGTGCTTACGAAGGGGCAGTGCGACGTTTTCCGCGCAGGTCATCGAGTCGAAGAGCGTGGCGTGTTGAAACACCATCGCGCACTTCTTTCGGACGGGGCCCATTTGCTGTTCGTCGAAACGGCTGATCTCTTCACCGTCGAGCCAGATTTCGCCGCTGTCGCAGGCGAGCAGGCCGACAAGGTGCTTAATTAGCACGCTTTTTCCGACGCCGGACGCGCCGATGATGAAGAAGCACTCTCCGGCTTTGACGTCAAAAGAGACGTCATTCAATACCTGCTTCGGGCCGAACGATTTCTTGATGTTCTTGAACGCGAGCATTCGTTCAACCCGGGAAGATGAGGAAACCGGCGGCCGAGATGAAGAAGTTCAAGATGATGATGGCGAGGCTTGAGTTCACAACGGCCCGCGTTGTCGCCCAGCCGACCCCTTCCGAACCGCCGAAGGTGGAGAGCCCGCACCAGCTCGACACGATGGGAATTGCGGCGCCGTACGCCATACACTTCGTGAACCCGGTGAGGAAGTCACCGACGTCTACGAGCTGCATATTGAAGAAGATGTCGGGCCGCACATCGAAAAAGACATACGCCGTGGCGGCGCCCGAACAGAACGCAACGGTGCCGGCGATGACGATGAGCGCCAGCGTCATTACGAGGCTCGCAAGAAACCGGGGGACGACGAGGTAGTCGATCGGATCGGCCGCCGACATCCGCAGCGCGTCGACCTGCTCCGTGACGACCATCGACCCAATTTCTGCGGCAATACCAGCACCTACGCGGGTCGCGAGCATGAGGGCGCCGATGGAGGCGGCGAAGTCGCGGACGAGGAGCTCGAGGTAGGTCGCCCCGAGCATCGTGAAGTCGGGGACGACGCGCTTCGCTTGAAGGCCCGATTGATAGACGAGGATCATCCCGATGAAGCCCATCGTGATGCAAATGAAAGCGACCGACTTGACGCCGATCTCGTTCATTTGATGGAGGACCGCCCCTTTGACCCGCTTCCCACGGAATACGTAATAGAGCGTCCGGACGAAGACCGAGTAAAGCTCGCGCGCGGCGACCGCGATATCGAGAAACGCGGCACCGATCGAGCCTACAAAGCCGAGCTCGGCCTCCACCCCTTCGGTGGCGTCCGGCGGCGACGGGTCGGGGTGAGTTTCGGTGGTGGCGCTCACCCGAGGAAGCTCACGAGGTAGTCGAGAACGAAGATTCCCGCGGCACTTGCAACGACGCTCGCATTCACAGCGCGGCCGACGCCGGGCGCTCCGCCCTTTGTTGCGAGGCCGAAGTGGCAGCTTGCGAGCGCCATGACGAGCGCGAAGACGAAGCTCTTAAAAAGCCCATTGAAGACATCTCCGAAGTCGAGCAGGCCGCCCGTGAGGCCGTTGAAGAACGTCATCGGCTCAACGCCGAGAAGACCTTGCCCGGTATACGCCGCTCCGAACAGGGCAAGCGCGTCCGCGAAGAGCGTCATCATGACGAGCGTCGCCAAAATCGCGATGAAACGCGGAACGATGAGGAACGCGATCGGGTCGATTGCGAGCACGCGGAGAGCGTCGATCTGCTCGGTCACCACCATCGTGCCGAGCTCGGCGGTGTTATTTGCTCCGACGCGCCCGGAAATCATCAATGCGGTGAGAAGCGGCGCGATCTCGCGCAACGTACCGAAACCGGCGCCCCACCCGAGGAGACCTTCGGCGTTGAATCGCTTCACGATCACCGCTGCCTGAATCACCATAATCGCCCCCGTGAAGAGGGCGGTAACAGCGACAATTGGCAGCGACTTTACCGCCATCTTGTACAGATTCTTGACGAGCTCTTCGCCATCGAATTTGTGGATGCGGACAAGGATACGCGCCAACAGTACGCCCATTCCCCCAACGATTTCCGCGAGCTCGATGCTCGCGGCACCGAGGGCGTGGAGGCGTGGGTTTCGGACGGCTTCGGTCATGGGGCCGGCGAAGCTACCAGAAGTTTACTGGCGCGTGACAGCGCGACGTCATGCGCCTGCGCGATTCATGGAACCGCCGTTGCCGTCGGCGCCGCGTCAAAAGTAGCTCGCGATCTCCGCGACGACGGCGTTCAGCGCGACGTAAGCGACGGTGACCGCTGCCAAATAGACGAGCGCCTTGAGGCGGCCCAAGCCGCGGCGGGTCATCGCGACGTGAATTCCGGTTGCGAGGGGACCGAGGAAATAGATAGCACTTCCAAGGGTTGCGTCGGGCCAGGAGCCCTTCTTGGTCGCCGCTGGGAGGCGCTTCGCGTCCCAGAGGAGAAATGCCCATTGGCCGAAGAGCTGAATCGGCGTCGTTACGGC
>JAAFHJ010000568.1 GCA_013298325.1 Myxococcales bacterium
TGGGCGCGCATGAGACGGTCCCCGCTCGCCTCGCTCCGGTCTTTCAGGCGCTCCCTCTGCTTGTCCGGAATGCGCTCGATCACGGAATTGAAGAGACCGGGAGTCGGGGCAGCAAGCCGGCGATCGGCTCTGTCTCCGTCGCCGTCACGCGGCCGACAGCAACGACGCTGGAACTCGTCGTCGCCGACGACGGACGGGGAATCGACCTGGAAGCGCTCCGCGCGCGCGCGAGAGAGCGCGGAGCGGAGGGGCGAGGCAGTGACCCGTTCGTTTCCGGCGTCTCTTCCGTCGACTTGCCCGATGCCGGCGCGGGAAGGGGCATCGGCGTGAGCGCCATGCGTGCCGCCGTCGAAGGGTGTGGCGGGGTCTTCCGCGTCGAGTCGTTTGCCAATGAAGGCGCACGATTCACCATGCGTTTTGAAGACACCGGGCGTCTGTGAGCCCGGCGTCGCTTGGTGCCCTCGACGAGCTGATCGTCCTTGCCGTGGAGGCGACGTTGGGTGCACTCGGAACACGTGCAAGCCACCGTGAAGCGACCCGCGGGCATACGCCCGCTAATTTGTCGGTCGCGGGGATCATCGGCTTCGCCGGACCGCTCCGCGGGACGCTGCTGATTGCGACCTCCCCGGAACTCTTCGTGCTCGTCGGCGGCGCCGAGCTTTCGGAGGCGGAGCTTCGCGATTGGGCGGGGGAACTCGCGAACCTCCTTCTTGGCGACCTGAAGGGCCGCCTCTACGAGCGCGACGTGGTCGTTCACGTGTCGACGCCGACTGTCGTCGAGTGCCCCGCGCACGCCTTCGGTCGGACGGTCGCGCCGGACGCGCGCGCCCATGCTTTCGAAACGAACGGGATCACACTATGGGTGCGCGTCGATTTTGACCCAGCCTGCGACGTCGATCTCACGAAGGCGCGTCAAGATGGGCAGCACGCCGCACGTGCCGGCGACCTCTTTTTGTTCTAGGGATCGGCAATGGCAACCATACTGATCGTCGACGATTCGGTGATGGTGCGTTCGACGGTCCGTCGCGCGTTGGAGGGGGCCGGCTACACGGTCCAGGACGCGGCCGATGGCGATCTTGCCCTCGCGGCGCTCGCCGAGGAGCCGTTCCTGAGCCGTCCGCCGGCGCTCATGGTGCTCGACATCAACATGCCGCGCTGCTCCGGCGTTGAGGTTCTTGAACGGCTGGCGGCTACCGGAAAGCCGCTGTTCCCGGTCCTTGTGCTCACGACCGAGGGGCAGCCGGAGGTGATCGCCCACGCGCGGGCGCTCGGCGTGCGTGGGTGGATGTTGAAGCCAGTCCGCCCCGACGCGTTGGCGCATTTGGGTCGCGGTCCTGTTCGGCAGTTCCGCGATGGGAACGGGTCGCATGCGCGAATTGTACGCACCGCGAAATCGATGACTCTGCGGCCAGAGTCGCGATAGCTTCGGCGGATTGCGCTGCGAGCGACGGGGAGACAAATGGCGATGAAGAACGTTTGGGAACTCGGAGAGTGGGTCGACGCGCGCTATGAAATTCGCCACGCGGTCGCGGCTGGTGCGATGGGCGCCGTTTTTCAAGCGCTCGACCACACGACGGGGGCGCATGTGGCCATCAAGGCTCTTCTCGGCCGCGACTCGGACGCACTGCGAGAACGCTTTGCGCGCGAAGCCAGCATGCTCAGCACCGTGCACCACCCGAATGTCGTTAGGTTTGTCGCACACGGGGTCGACAAGGCTCGGGACCTGCCGTGGCTTGCTATGGAATTCGTCGAAGGTGAAAGCCTCGAAGCGGCACTGCTCCGCCGGGGCACGTACCCATGGCGCATGGCGGTGTCGATCGCGATCGATGTCCTCGAAGCGCTGGGCGCCGTGCACTCCGTCGGGCTCGTACACCGCGATGTGAAACCGGCGAACATCGCCCTCGAAAAGAGCAGCGGACTCCTAAAGTTACTCGATTTGGGAATCGCCCGACCGAGCGATTCCGCGCGGAGACTGACGGCAACGGGGGCGACGATGGGCACGCCCGCCTACATGGCGCCGGAGCAGCTGATGGGCGCGCCCGGCGCGTCGTCCGACGTCTATTCCGCGTGCCTCGTGCTCTACGAACTCATCGCAGGCGCCATCCCGTTCGCCAACCGCGGCGCCCAAGCGCTCCTGCCGCGCTTGGTAGGCGAGGAAGTTCCGGTGTTTGCCGAGCACGCACGCTGCCCGCCGGCGCTCTTGAAGCTCCTTCGCGCCGTGCTCGTTCCCGATGCCGACCGACGGCCCGCGTTGGAACACGTTGTCGGCGAACTCCGCGCGGTGCTCGAAGCCAACCGTGAAGGGCACACCGCCTGGGCGCAGCTCCCAACAGCCGACGCCCCGCATCGCGACGTCGCTCCGAGACCTCCGCCGCCAAAGACGCTCGGAGAACGGTGGCTGGTCGTCCTTCGGTCGCCACGCGCCGAAGGCACGCTGCGCGAGCAGGCCGAGCAGATTCGCGGAGCGCTGCCGGGCATTGAACTCTACCCCCTCGACGACGACACGTTGCTTGCGCTGACGACAAACCGCCCCCAATGCGACGATCTCTGCGCTGCCTTCCGATCAACGCCGAACCTTCAAGAGATTCGGTATCAGGTCGCGAGCAACCTCCGAATTACTCCTGAAATGACGAGCGGTGCTGCGCCGTTGCCGGCAATTGCGATGGGGCTGCTTCGCGGGCTTGATCTTTGACTCCTAGCCCGTCGCCGAGGTCATGCCGCTGGTCACCCCTTCGCGAGGCGATGCCACGTACTCGCCATCGGGAACAGGCTCCCAATTGGAAATATCGAGTTCAAGCGTCCACGCAAACGTGTCGGGTGATTCAAAGAAAAACGCCTGCAACTCCGGAATGTACGACGCAAGCGTGGGGTGAACCGCGAGGACGTGCGGAAGGCGCACCTCCTGCGTGAGGGCGATTTGAACCGGGTGCTCCTCGGTCAGCGACTCACCGAGGTAATTCGCGTAGACAATGCCGTATTTGGCGTCGCCTCGATGTACCGCGTCGACAACCGCCGCGTAGCTTTCGACGAATCGCGGGGTGAGATCGACCCCTCGCGTTCGAAAGCCGCGTAGCGCTTCCGTCGTTAAGTGCACGTCGACGCAGGCGACGGTCCCCGCCGTGAGCATGCCGCCCTCCCGCGCGCGGCGGGAGATCAACCGCGCGATTTCGACGGAATCGGCGGGCCGGGCAATGCCCACGTACCCGAAAGCATCGCGCGCCCACGCGTAGTGGGCGGGATTGAGGAACGCGAGCGCGAATTCGCCAGACTCCAGCGCCTGTTCAAAGGGGGGAAACTCCGCGAGTTCGACGAACGTCGTGCGGAGCTCAAAGCGCGCGTTCAAACGTGCGTGGAACTCGCGCCACGCTTGAACGGCGGTCGCGGTGTCGTGGGGGCAAACGGCGAAACCGCTTGGCCGCGGACGAATGGCGGATTGTTCCATAGGGGATCTTCGAATATCAAGGATCGCG
>JAAFHJ010000058.1 GCA_013298325.1 Myxococcales bacterium
GACGGTGACACGCATCTTGTGTTCGGGGACGAGAGCGACGTCGACGTCGGTTGTGCTCGGAACGACAAGGACCCGCGCGAGGGAAGCTCGTGCAAATCCGGGTGCATCGACGACGACCCATGCCTCCCCGCCTTCGCCGGTTGGCAGCGCTGCGACCGCCTCTCCTCCGGAATCGGTCGTCGCGTGCGCGAGGGGCAACCAGCCGTCATGGAACAGAAAGAGGCGGACCTGCGCCCCCGACACCGGCTTCCCGGCGGCGGTCACCCGCGCGCGAACCTTCGCCTCGCCAGCAACGGCGACGATCGTCGGCGGTTTCGGCGGCGCCGGCGCGATCCGTCCACGAACGGCAAGCGTCCCGACGACCAGGACGGCCGTCGCCAGGAGGCGGGCGAGCGGGGCGCGCGGGGAGAGTTCGGAGGGCACAGACACGGGGACGGCTAAGGCGCGGTGCGCATTCCGGTGCTAGCCTACTCGCCCATGCTCCGCACCGGTTCGCCTCGGCTCGCCTCTCGATCCTTGCGAACGACAGCGACCGCCGCGACGCTTGCCGGCCTGCTCGTCGCCGCGGCGAGCGCATGTCGAGGCCCGGAACCGCAGTATTTAACAAACAGCGTATTTGACGATCCCAATGAAGGATCTGACGGCGGAAGTGATGCCGCGCTGGTGATCCCGCCCCTCGAAGACCCCAACGCAAAGTGCGGCGGCGTCGCGCCCGACGGCACCGCCTGCTCCTGCACCGAGGTTCCGCTGAGCGGAAAGCCCCCGCTCCTTTATTTCGTCCTCGATGCTTCCGGAAGCATGAATGATGACGGCAAGTGGACCGACGTCCGGAAGACGGTCCTCGACGCCATGCAGAAGATCGGGAACCGGGCCCGCTACGGCATGTGGGTGTTTCCGACGCCGAAAGGCTCGTCGACCTGCGCCGCCGGCACCGAGTTCCTCGCACCGAGCAACTACGACAAGCCGCCGGGCGTCCGCGGAACGGTCTGGAACAGCGTCTATTCGAAGCTGAATTCGACGAGCGCCGTCGGGGGGACGCCGACCGCCGCCGCCCTCCGAGCCATCGCGAGCCGCCTCCCGACCGGCGGAAGCGGAGATGGCGGCGATGGCGGGGCAGCCCCGACCTTCGTCATCCTCGCCACCGACGGCGCCCCGAACTGCAACGCGTCGAGCAACTGCGGCGTCGACCGCTGCGTGCCAAACCTCACCAAAGCAGCCGCCGAGTGCACGCCGACGAACAATTGCTGCAAGGCGCCAACGTATTCGCCAGGAAACTGCATTGATGAAGATGCAGTACCGGCTGTAAAGGCGCTTCGAAGCGCCGGCGTACCGACGTTTGTCCTCGGAATTCCGGGGAGCGAAGTCTTCGGAGACGTCCTCGACGACATGGCGGTCGCCGGAGATACGGTCCAGCCGGGGAGCGTCACAAAGTACTACAAAGTCGGCGCAACGGGACCGAACGCGATCGCGACCGCCTTGCGAAAGATTGCGGCGCGGGTCGTTGGAAACTGCACCATCACGCTCGAGAAGACGCCGGCAGATCCCGAACAGGTCAACGTCTTCTTTGACGGTGCAGTCGTCCCTCGCGACGGCGACAACGGTTGGCGACTTACCGATAACGTATTGACGCTCATTGGTGTCTCCTGCCAGCAAGTCCAGCAGGGGGACGTCCTCGAAGTCCGCGTCGTCGCCGGCTGCCCGACGGTCACCATCGGAAAGTAATCGCCGCGCTCAATGGAGGGTGTGCCACTCGCCTTCGTGACGAACGCGCGGGACCGGCGTCGGGAGCACCGCGGGGACGGGCTCCCCATCGGCGAGGGCCGGCTCGGCGGCGGCGCGCAGGAGCGCTTCACGCATCGCCTCCATGGTCGCCTCGCGCTCCTCTTCGCGCTCCCACTTTTCGTGAATGGTCTTTGCCCGTTTCCGCATTTTCCACCAGGCGAGGGCGAGGGCGATGATGCCGATACCCCAGAGCAGGGAACCGGTCGCCATCGCTTGCTGAAAGGCAGAACCTTTCCGAGCATCAACGTCTTTCTTCCACTCAAACTCAAGGCGCCGCAGGTCCGACGCGTAGGCGTCACTGAGGGCTCGGGAGAAGGGCGTCCCCGCTTCAATACGTGCGATCAAATCGGTAAAGCGGGCGCGATCTTGGGGGCGCAGGAGGAAGCGAATAAAGTCGGCAGATTCGGCGTAGGCGGCATCGACCTCGAGGCCGTCTTCGGGAAAATTACGCTCCAAATCCTGGAGAGGAATCAATTTTCCGATCGAGGCGGCGCGGTAGAGCGTCTCTTCGCGGGCCTGGCGGCGCTCCCCGGACAGGTGAACGGCGACCCCTTCGTCGAACCAACGGGGAACCCGACTTTCCGAAGAGACGGCGTCGTGGAGGGCGACGTGAATGAGCTCGTGGCGAAGGACCTCCGGGACATTGACTGCCTCAAAGGTTCGCGGCGCCTTGAGGGCGACAATCACCAGATGAAGGCCCGGATAGGCGACGCCGGACGCGTACTTGGGCGGCGGTGCCTCCTTGGGCGCGTAGAGCGCGATGTCTTCCGGTTCGCGAACGATACGAACTTCTAGCCCCTTAAGAAGCGGCTTTGTATCGCCGAAGGTCGCGCGCAGTTCGGCGATGTCGTCAGAGAGGCGCTCCAGGGCCGGCTCTAGCCGAACTTCTGCGCCGGGGACGACGCGGAACCGGATCCCTTCCGCCTCTTTCGTCGTCCAATCGGCGGGGACCGACGGAATCTCGAGGGTCGCCCGGGGCGCGCTGGCTGGGGCGGCGAGACTGGACGGCGCTCCGAGCTTCGCGGCGTCTTCCGTCGGTGCCGCCGAGGCCGGCAAGCCCCCGAGGAGGAGGGCGATCGCCGCGAAAAATGCAGCGAAATTGGCGATGAACCAGCGGGGGAGTCGGCCAGAGGAGGAGCGAGCCATTGGGACCACCGAGTTTCCCCCGAGGGGGCGATCTGCGCAAAGGCAGCCCCTCAAAAGATGCGAGTTTCCGAATTCCGTCCGTGGATCCCTGGCGCGGAAACCGTCACCCAAGAGCCTGGACATTTCGCCGCCGAGCACCACGCTCCGCCGTCGCGTGAAAGGAAACTAAGCCCCCTTCCTCGAGCGTCAATCGGCGTCACTCCACTTTTCCGAGGGGCTTCCTTTTTGAAAGTGCTGACACTCAGCGGCCGCTGCGGAGGGCCGGGAAGAGGGGCGCAGCGGCGGCGCGATCGGGGGCGGCAGGCGCAGCGCCGACGAGGCTCGCGACGAGGAGCGCGAGGGCGATCGGCGGGCCTGCGTAGGCGAAGGGGCGCCGACGAAGCTCGTGGCTGGTCGCTAGGGCGACGGCGACGGCGAGAATACATGCATCTTGCACGCATGCGGTCACCGGCGAGGGGGGGAGGCCGCCGAAAAGCCGAGCGGCGACAAGGAGACCTGCGGAGAAAAGCACAATAGAAACGAGCGTTACAGCGCGACGAACCGCCGAACTCGCTGCGGCCAGCGGACGGGCGATCCGGCGCACGAAGAGACCGACGCCGGCGACAGCGAGCGCAAAGGCGACCGAAAACGTGGCCCCAGCGAGACCGCGATGGTGGGTCGTCGCGAAGAGGGCCGTCCCGAAGACGGTCGCGACCAGCCCAAGGACGCCGACGGCACCAAGCCACGGGGCGAGGAACGGCTTCGGCTCGGCGGCGCCGTGGCGGGTGAGCGCGCGGAGGCCGTCGCGGGCGCTCCGGGCCAGCGCAACGCCGAGGACGGCAAGCGGCAGTGCGGCACCGGCAAGCATCGGCGCCAGCAGGAGCGGCGATCCGCCAACACGCTCGGCGAGGCGCGAGGCCGGGAGGACCGATGCGGTCAGCGCGGCGGCAGCACCGGCAAAGGCGAGCGTTCCGACATGGACGAGCGGCGCCTCCGCGGAACGCTCCACGGCGCGTGCG
The DNA here is from genome assembly GCA_013298325.1 of Myxococcales bacterium. Classification (GTDB taxonomy): domain Bacteria; phylum Myxococcota_A; class Polyangia; order Polyangiales; family Polyangiaceae; genus JAAFHJ01. The sequence continues at coordinate 3,927 of JAAFHJ010000058.1, forward strand.
TCTTGATCGCGCTCGTCGGCATCGTCATCCGGAGGGGTGGAGAGGGGCGCCACGGAGCGTTCCTACACCGGGCGCGCGGCTGGTGCATCCCCTCCGGCGAGCAGACGCGGGAAGACGGAGCGACCTGCGGAATTCAAACAAGTTATTGACTGCAATTGCCACAAATTGGGCCACTTTGATCGCGGCGTTGTAGCCCCTCCGCCATGCGCCAGACTCCGACCCCGCCGCCCGCTTCGACCCTTGGCAAAGAGTCGACTCTCCTTCTTGGCGGCGCGCGGGCCGACTTCGTCGCTTCCCTCGGGCGCAAAGTAGCCGAGCTCGACAAGCTCGTTGGAACGGCCCACCCGGGGACCCGCCAAGACCTCCGTCGCAAGCTTCACGCGCTCGCGTCGGCGGCGAAGTCGATGAAGCTCGATCCCTTGGAGCGTGCCCTCGCCGAAGCGATGGCGCAGATCGATGCACGCAACGAACAGGCGAAACTTGCTGAAAAAGTTGGCTTCGAAGCGGACGAGCAGGTCGCCCTTCGCAGCCTCTTCGCGACGCTCCCGACGATCGCTTGGGGGGAGCCGGTGAAGGCCCGCGAGGTCGCCATCGCCGTCTCCGAGCCGGAGCGCCCCCACGCGCTGCTCGTGTTCGGCGACGACCGGATCGCCAAGTCGCTCGAGACCCGATCCCCCTTTGCCGCACGCGCCGCGAAGAACGTGCAGGATGCAATCGCGATCGCTGCCGAGCGGACGCCGTCGGTGGTCCTCGTCGATGGCGATCTCCCGGAAGCGGCAGCATTTGTTGAAGCTTTGCTCGACCAATCGGCGACGGCCGACGTGCCGGTGCTCGCCATCGGGACCTTCCCGACGAAGGAATCGGAAGCGCCGTTCCTTGCGCTTGGCGTCGCGCGCACCCTCCCTAAGCCGGTCGATCCGCTTCTCCTCCGCCGCCTCTGCCACGAGATCGTCGCCGTCAAAGATGAGCACACCGAGCGCATGCCGCTCGGCGAGCCGACCTTGGAGCGGATGGTCTCCCTTCTCGAGAACGAATTCCGACGGGCGCTCCTCGACGGCGCCGTTACCGAGAGCCCCGCTGTGCGGATCCCCCTCGGCGAAGGGGCTGAAGTCCTCGGGGCGCTGTGGTCGGCGATCGCGCGGATCCGTGAGGTCGTAACTGCTCGCAGTGGCGGCAAAATTCGCTGGGGGGCCGGCCCCGACGGCGCCTATCCGTTGGCGGCGACCGCAGCGTCGCTTGCTGCATCCGTGCCGGTTAACGACCGCGCAAACGGCAAAAACGCAGCACGCACCGGCGACAGCCGCGCCAGCGAAGGGCGTGATGAGGCCTTCGATGTGAGCCTCCGCGGCCGCGTCGTCGTGATCGCCGACGACGATCCGGCGGTGACCTGGTTCCTCGCCGATCTCCTCCGCCACGCCGGCTGCATCGTCCACGAAGCCTTCGATGGCGAGCAGGCGCTCACCCTCTGCGAGACCCACGTCCCCGATCTCCTCATCACCGACATCCTCATGCCGAAGCGGGACGGGTTTGCCCTCTGCCGGCGGATGAAGCGGGATCTCGCCCTCCGCGATACCGCAGTCATTTTGCTCTCTTGGAAGGAAGACCTCCTCCAGCGCGTGCGCGAACTCGGCGCCGATGCGCGCGGCTACCTGCGCAAGGAGAGCCAGGCTCCGGCGATCCTCTCCCGGGTGCGCGAGGTCCTTCGGAACCGAGATCGCTTCGAGGCCCGCCTCCGCGAAGAGACGACCGAGAACAGCGAATTGCGCGGCCGCATCGACGGGACCTCCGTCTACCGGCTCTTCCAGCTCGTCGCCGCGACCCGAGCCGACGCGCGCATCGCCATCCGCGACGCCACGCTCCTCTTCGAAATCGAGCTCCGCGAAGGGCGCCCGGTTCGTGCGGTAAAATCCTCAGGAAATGGACGCTTTGAGCGTGGTCCGCGTGCCCTCGCCGAGGCGCTTGGCGTGACGACGGGGCGCTTCGTCGTCGCCAAGAGCAACGCGCCGATCGAAGCCGATCTCGACGGGAGCCTCGAGCAGCAGCTTGCCATTGCCGTCGAACGGAGCCGCAGCCTCAGCGACGCCATCGCCGGGACCGCCCTCCTCGACATCGAGAAGGTCTCCTTCGATCGCGAAGCGCTCCGCTCCTTCCTCGACGTCGCGCCGCCCGACACGAAGGCACTCCTCCAGGAACTCGACTTCGGCGCGAGCCCGTCGGACATGCTTTTCGCGAAGCGGACCGATGGAAATACGCTGGAAACGCTTCTGCTTACGATGGTCGCTCGCGCGATCGTCACCGACGTGCGCACCTTCCCGAAGGACGAGGCGCTCGCGTCGATCCTTGAGCCGTCCCAGCCGATCGCGCGCCCGGGTGGCACCGGTTCGGCCGCCGACGAGAGCGCCGTCGACGAAGATCCGGATGCCTTCTTCGCCCAGGCGGCGAGCGAGCCGCCGCCGGCCCTTGAAGTGGGCCCGCCGTCTCTCGCGTTCGCGAACGGACGGCCCCTCGAAGAGTCGCCGATCGGCGTCGAGTTTGCGCAGGTCGTCGCCGCAACCGCCCAGATGCCGAAGGTCGTTCTGAAGACCGCCTCCGTGCATCTCCCGAAAATGACGCCTGTTTTGGACCTCGCCGCCGTGGCTCCGCCGGCCAGCATCCTCCCCGACGACCGCGCTGGCGATGGCCACCAGGAATACGTGGAAGAGGAACTCTCGTGCAGCGTTGACGTCCACTTCCCGACGGGGACGACGAATGTGCCGGTCGTTTCTGCCCGCGAAGGCTACGAGACGCCGCCGCTCGGGCACCTCGTTGCGCTCATTGAAAGCCCTACGGTTACTGCCGAATTTGCCGAACGACGCGCTTCGGCGACCCACGTCGAGACGAACATCGACGGCACCCTCTACGGCGGCGTACCGGCGGCGCGGCGGACCGACGGCGCGGACTTCGACACCCACGCGTCCGTCCGCGAAGCGGGAAACGGCGCGGACTTCGACACCCACGCGTTCCCCGATCTGCCCCCCTTTGCCGATGACCGTACCGACGTGACCCACGCGAAAGAGATCCGCGAAGGCTCGGTGAATCTGCGTGCCGTCGCGGCGATTGCCGGCGCGATGCTCCTCGGTCTCGCGACGACCTCCTTCGCGGAGCCGGCCCGTTCGCAGACGCCGCCGACCACGACGAACCCGCTCGCCGGACGTTGACCGCGTAGTAAGAGCGGGGCCATGCGCCTCTGGAAGACGACTCTGCTCGCTGCAACGCTCCTCGCGTGCCGGGAGCGCCCGTCGGATTCGGTGCAAGATGCAGGTAATCTTGGCGCGGCGACCCACGATCGCAAGAAGCCAAACGACGAGCGACACACGGAAACGGCAGCGAACGGGACCGGTGTGCTCGTCGACTTTTTGGCGCTCGACGACGCCTGTGAAGTCGGCCACCGGGGGACGCTCCTCGACTTCGGCGACGTGACGACGAGCCGACTTTCCGTCGATGGAAAGAAGCCCCTTCCGAGCGCGAATGTCGAATTGACCGGTGCCACCTGGCTTTCCGTCCAAGGGAACCGAGTGGCGACGACCTTCCTCGCGCCGCCGACGATCGCCCAAGAGGGGACGCTCGCCGTCGAAGCAGCAACTGCTGTTAATTTAAGGATAAATGGCGGTGCAGCAAAGGCGGTCTCTGCCTACGTGAACGGGCGGGCCATCGGAACGGCCAAGCTGACGCGCGGGCAGACGCAGGTCGTTCATATGCAGTTTCCCGGGCTCTTGGTGCAGCCCGGCGAGAACGAACTTCTGCTCCGTTTTCATGTGCCGCCGAAAACGACCGACGTCGCCGCCCTCCTCGATTGGGCCCACGTCGGCCCCGTCGACGGCCCGGCGCCGCTCGCCGCGTCGACCCGGAGCGACGTCGTCGTCACCGCGCGCATTGGGAACGTCCCCAAGCGGGCCGTCTCCCTGCGAGCGCCGAGCTTTGCGCGATGCACGACGTTCCTTCCGCCGGGGGCGCGCGTGGAGGGCTTTCTCGGCCTCCAGGGGGACGGCGAGGCCGACGTCGAGGTGCGTGTTGCCCGCGATCGGAGCCCGGAGACGACCGTCGAGTCCTACCACCTCACCTCAAAGGACTCGTCCCAGTGGCGCTCGTTTTCGGCGGCGCTCCCGGACGTAGGCACGCTCGGCTCCGTCGAATTGCTGGTCACCCACGCGAGCAAGGGGCTCCGTGTCGCCTTCGGCGAGCCTCGGATCGTCGCCAAAGAAGAGCCCCGGGAAGCGACGCCGGTTCCGCGGGCGCGCGGCGCGGTCATCGTCGTCTTAAGCCACACCTCGGCGCGATCACTCCCCTACTACGGCGCAACAGAGCCGTTCCTCCCCGAGCTCGCGGCGCTCGCCGATCATGCCATTGTTTTTGACCAACATCGCGCGTCGAGCACGCTCGCTGCGGCAAATGTTGCATCGCTCGTAACCGGGGCAAGTCCGAAGGTTCACGGAGTGACCGACCCGCTCGTGCGCCTCCCCGGCGGCTTGACGACCGTCGCCGAGGCAGCCCGCCAAGGCGGAGCAGACGTCGCTTTTTTCACAGCGAACCCAACAACTTCTGCCGCTTTTGGCTTTGATCGTGGCTGGGAGACCTTCGCCTACGACAACCCGATGGAGCCGATCGCCGGTTACCACCCGTTTGATGCCGCCGCCGAGTGGATCGGGAAGCACAAAGATACAAAATTCCTCGTCGTCGTTCACGCGCGCGGTGGGCATCCCCCCTGGGATGTAACGACCGATCAAATGAAGGAGATGGTCCCCAAAGACTACGCAGGCGGCCTCGATCCGCGCCACGCCGGCGAGCTCCTCGCGAAGGCGCGCGCGATCCCGCCGCTGCTGAAGTTTTCCGACGCCGACCGCGAGCGGGTCTGGGGGATGCACCAGGCCTCCCTCCGCAACCAGGACGCCGCGATCGGCCGCCTGCGGAACGCACTCCGCTCGACAAATCGCGAAGAAGACACGCTTTTTATCGTGACGTCTGACGTGGGCGCCGGCGAAGGGGCGCTCGTCCCCTTTGGCGAAGGGGGCGATCTCGACGAGGCGTCGCTCACGGTGCCGCTCCTCCTTCGCGTTCCAAAGGGGGGGCAGGAGCCGGCGGCGACGTTGCACACCAAGAGCCCGTCCGCCGACGTCGACCTTCCGCGAACGGTATTGAATGCTCTCGGTTTGGACGCACCTTCCACCTTTGAAGGCGTCGATCTCTATGCGCTTGCTCACGGCGACATCCCCCGCGAAGGGCGCCAGCGCATGGCTGTCGTGGGGCGCCGCTACTCGCTTCGGTGGGGAAATTTACTGCTCCAGGGGAACTTCGGCGACACACCGAAGCTCTGTGACCTCTCGCTGGAAGCGGTCTGTGTTTCCGACGTCAAAAGCGCCTATCCGATCGCCTACAGTCGCGCTTTGGCAGAACTTTCCGGGCGCATTCTCGCGCCAACGGGGCCGACGCGCCCCCGGGAGCTGACCGCCCTCGACATGGCGACCCAGGGGGCCCTCAAGCTCTGGGGCCTGTGACTCCATGTGACCTCCGGTGCCATTTGCACGTGCGGCGTCGGTTCGGCCTGCACCGCGCGACGGATCGGCTAAAAGGCGGTCGTGACCTTCGTTCAATCACTCCGGTCGTCGTCCCCATTCCCCCGCGCCCTGGCCGTTTTGCTGGCCGCCGGAAGTCTGAGCCTCGGCTGCGCCGATACCGAGGAGACCCTCGATGAGGAGAGCGCCGTTGACGATCTCACGACCGACACGAAGGCGATCGCCCCCGGCTCCTTCCAAGAGGAAGCGGTGCTGCTTGTGGCTGGCGACCGTGCCCTGACCGACGTCGACTTCAAGACGAAGGTGAAAATCACCGCGACGGCGACGAAGTCGATCCTCGCCTACCGGAACGGCAAAGCGGCCGCGCCCGACGACGACGGCTACTTCAAGAAGCTCGCCGATCTCGACGGCCTCGCCGGGACGACGGCGACCTTCTACAAGCGCGTCCTCGAATACGCTACAAAGACCGATGGTTACCTCGACGGCGGTGCAACGGTCACTCCGGACAAGGGGCTTTTCCAGATCCCCGACAACCTCGGACGCCCGCCGACCTCCAACGATGTCACCGTGGTGAAGGGCCTCGATGGCCGTACCCCGGAAGAGGCCTACAAGCTCTTCCGCGGGCGCATCACCAACAGGATTGACCCGAGCAACGAGGCGATCGCGCGGAGCACCTTCCTCGAGACCCACCGGCTCTTCAACATCTCCTTGGCGAACTTCTTTGCGGCAAACTCGCCGACGGCCGCCTTCGTCAAACAACTTGGCGCGAAGACGGTGATGCTCAAAGGGCTCCTCACCGGCGCCAATACAAACCTGATGCTCGAGGCGACCTTTGCCGATGGGCGCGTCGTCTACTATCAGAAGAATGGCGGCAATTACGCGCCGGTAGCGAAGCCGACCTACCAGGTCATTGTCCGCAGCCCGATCGTGCTGACGACGCCAGGTGTGCGGGTCTTTTACCCGGCCTGGAGCGCCCCCCAACTCGCAACGGGCGGCTGATTCCCGGAAAGAGCGTCTTCACTGGGGGAACCTGGGACGAGGCAGAATCCTGCTTCGTCCTTTTGGTTTTGTGCCACAAAGCGGAACGCTACAGAGACGCGCTGGCGCTGAGATCGCGCTCCGACTCCGACCGCCCGCCAAGCCACTCGTAGAGGGCTGGGAGCACGAAAAGCGTGAGGAGCGTGCTCGTCACGATGCCGCCGACGACGACGGTCGCGAGCGGGCGCTGGACTTCCGCGCCGGCGCCGTGGGCGAGCATCATCGGGAGGAACCCGAGGGAGGCGACGAGGGCGGTGGTGAGGACCGGGCGGAGGCGGGATTCGGCTCCGTCGCGGACGGCGGCAGCAAGGGGGGCTCCGGCGTCGCGGCGCTCTTCGATGTTGGTGACGAGGACGAGCCCGTTGAGGACCGCTACGCCGAAGAGGGCGATCATGCCGACGCCGGCAGAAATCGAGAGTTCTTCGCCGCGGAGCGCGAGGGCGAGGAGACCACCGCTCGTCGCCATCGGGACGTTGAGGAAGATGAGGAGCGCGGGACGGAAGCGCCCGAACGTGAGCGCGAGGAGCACGACGATCAACACAAGCGCGATCGGAACGACGACGGCGAGCTGGTGGGTGGCGCTCTGAAGGCGCTCGTATTCGCCGGCCCAGACTGTGTAGTAGCCGGTCGGCAACTTCACGTCTTTCCCCAGTTTTTTCTTTGCTTCTTCGACGAAGCTGCCGACGTCGCGGCCGCGGACGTCGAGCTGGACGGTGATGCGGCGCGAGAGGCGCTCGCGGCCGATCTGGCTCGGGCCCGGCGTCGTCTCGAAGGTGACGAGCTGCCCCGTCGGGAGCGTGCCGTTGGCCGTTTTCACCGGCACCTGGGCGAGGAGTTCCGGGTTTGATCGAGTGGCACCATCCAGGCGAACGACGATCGGAACGCGGACCCCACGTTCGAGAAACTCCCCGACATGGATCCCGCCGACGGCGGCGATCGTGGCGAGGACCGTCTGCGCGTCGACGCCGGCGCGCCCGACGGCGGCACGGTCGACTTTCGCAGACAAAACGCTCATCCCCGCGATCTGCTCGGCACGAACGTCTTTGGCCCCCGGGATCGTCTTCAGGCTTCGGACGATGGCGTCGGCGGTCTGGCGGAGCTGGACGAGATCGTTGCCGTACAAATGAACGGCGAGATCGCTTTCAATGCCGGCGAGCAGATCGTTCGTGTTCATCTCAATCGGTTGAGAGAACGCAAATCCGGTCCCCGGGACGGCGCCTGAAAGCGCTTTGTCGAAAATCTCAATCAGCTCTTCGCGGGTCTTTGCGGTCGTCCACTCCTCCTTCGGCTTGAGGAGCACGTAGACGTCCGTCATGTTGATCCCCATCGGATCTACAGCGATTTCTGCCCTCCCCGTGCGCGAGACGACGCTCGTTACTTCCGGGAAGCGTTTGAGCACCTCCTCGGTCTTGCGCGTCATCGCGAGCGATTGATCGAGGGAGACCGACGGCAGCCGGACGGCGGCGAGGACCATCGTCCCTTCGTCGAGCTTCGGGAGGAACTCGCGCCCCATCCGCGATGCCACGCCGATCGACAGGAAGAACAGGCCGACGGCGACGGCAGTCACGAGGCGCGGTGCGCGGAGGGTGCGTGCGAGGAGCGGCGCGTAGAGGCGGTGGGCAAGGGCGGCGAAGCGCCCCTCATCGGCCACGAGGGGCGACGACGGGGTCGCCTGCTTAAGTGGCGGATCTTTCGGGAGAATCCAGCTCGCGAGCGCCGGGACGAGCGTAAGCGAAAGGACGAACGCCGTCGCGAGGGCGAAGAGCACCGTGAGCGCCATCGGGCGGAACATGCGCCCCTCGATGCTCTGGAGGGCGATGATGGGAACATACACCAAAGCGATGATCGCCTCGCCGAAGGCGGTCGCCTTGCGCACCTCGCGGGCGGCGCCGACGACGACCGAACTGCGCTCGTGATCGGTCAGCGGGCGACCGAGCTGGGCGCGGCGCTCGGCGAGGCGGTGGAGGGCGTTCTCGACGATGATGATGGCGCCGTCGACGACGAGGCCGAAGTCGATGGCGCCGAGGCTGACGAGGTTCCCCGAGATGCCGCCAAGCGACATGCCGAGGAAGACGCCGAGGAGAGCGAGCGGGATCGTGATGGCGACGACGAGACCGGCACGGAAGCTCCCAAGCGTGACAAAAAGCACGAGAAGGACGAGGAGGCTCGCCTCAATAAGGTTCTTCCCGACGGTGTGGATCGTGCGATCGACGAGGGCGGTACGGTCGTAATAGGCGTCGATGTGCATCCCCTCGGGGAGCGTCGTTTCGATGTCGGCGATCGCCTCTTTGACGCCGCGGACGACTTCGCCGGAATTCGCCCCGCGGAGCATCATGACGACGCCGACGACCGCTTCATCGGCGCGCCCATCGCGGGTCACTGCGCCGTAGCGGACGAGCGGTGCGTCGCGGACGACGCCGAGATCGCGGACGTAGAGGGGCGTCGTCTCACGGGTGAGAACGACAACATTTTCGAGATCTTCCCGCGAGGCAATGCGCCCTTCTCCGCGCACGGTGACGTGCTCGCGGCCGCTGACGAGGTAGGCGCCGCCTTCGCTGATGTGGTTCCGCTTGATCGCGTCGACGACCTCGGAGACGCCTACGCGGTTGGCGGCGAGGCGTGACGGATCCAAGGAAATTTCCAGCGATCGTGCCGCTCCACCGAAGGCGTTCACCTCAACGACGCCAGGCACGAGGCGCAGGCGCGGGGCGATCGTCCAGTCGAGGAACGTGCGCCGATCGAGGAGCGGGTGGCGCGGAGATCCGTCGGGGTTGGCGTCGGTGCGGAGCTCGAAGTGGAACACCTCGCCGAGCCCCGACGAGACGGGACCAAGCTCGGGATCGCCGAATTCCGTGGGAATTTCCCGGCGTGCGCTGTCGAGGCGCTGGGCGACCTGGGCGCGCGCTCCGTAGAGGTCGACGCCGTCGGCGAAGACGCAGGTGACCACCGAAATTCCGGCGCGGGAGATGCTGCGCACCTCTTCAAGACCGGGGAGGCCGGCCATCGCCTTCTCGACGGGGAAGGTGACGTGGCTCTCAACGTCGAGGGGGCCGAGCGTCGGCGCCGACGTGATGACCTGAACTTGAACGTTTGTAACGTCAGGTACCGCGTCGATCGGTACGCGAAATGCCGCTTGAAGGCCGAGGGCAAAAAAGATCGCTGTTAGGACGAGGACCAGAACGCGGTGCTTCACCGACGCCGAAAGAATACGCTCGACGAAGCCAAGCGTGGCGACCGCGTGGACGACGTCTTGCGACTTTTCTTTCCGAACTTCCGGGGAACTCAATCGTTGCTCCCCATCTGACTCTTCAGCGCTTCACTCTTTAAAACAAAGGAGCCATCGGTGACGACGGTCTCGCCGCCGGAGAGGCCACGGCGGATCTCGATGAAGGGTTCGGCGCCATCGGCGGCGTTTGCGGCATCGAGCTCGGCGCCCCGCTCCACGGCAACCAGTGAGAACAAATGATGTTTCTCGCTCGTTTTCGCGGCTGCCTCTCTGCGCGCCGCGGCAACAAACACGAAGGGCTGCCCGTCGATCGCCTGGATGGCGCTCTTCGGGACGGCGACGACCTCGGGGGTGCCACCGTCGCCAGGATTTTCGCTAGCGGTCGGCACACCGAGGATGCGCCCGGAGGCGCTCATGCCGGCGCGGAGGAGGCCGTCGTCGTTGGGGAGGGAGATCCGCGCACCGACGACGCGGCGCTCGGGGTCGACGGCGAGGGCGAGCGTCTCGACGTGGCCGAGGAAGAGTCGTTCCGGGTAGGCGACGGTGCGGACGCGGACGTCGTCGCCGATGCGGACCCGAGAAAGATCGCGCTCATAAATGTCGACTTCGAGCCACATACGGCGACTGTTTCCGACGATCACGAGCGTATCTGAACCGGATACCGGCTGGCCAATACGCGCTTTGACTTCGAGGACCGTCCCCTCCATGGGGCTCGTGAGGTCGACGCGGGAAGAGGCGCCGCGGCCGCCATAGGTGAGGGCGCGGCTCTTCGCGGAGGCGACGTCGGCCAGGGCGCGGTCGCGCTCCCCGCGGGCGGCAAGAATCGCTCTTTCGGTGGTCGCACCATCGACTTTCAATGCAAGTTCACGCGCGAGTTCGGCGTCGGCAATCTTGAGGCGGGCATCGGCGGCGGCGAGGTCGGCGCGGGCCGTCCCCGCCTCGGCGCTATCGAGGGAGACGAGGACGTCTCCGCGCGCGACCTTCTGGCCCGGCGTGACCGGAATCGCGACGACGCGGCCGGAGCCGAGGGGGCCGACGCGGGCGAGGTCCGACTGGGGGAACGCAAGGGTGCCGACGACGGAAATCGCCGTGCGCCGCGGCATCCGCTGGGCGGTCGCGAAGTGGAGATCGGCGGCGGCGAGCGCGTCTTCACTGAGGGTCACGTCGCCGGCGTGCTCGGCGGGGGGTGCGACGGCGGGGACCGGCTCCCCCGCGTTTCCACCGGTTCTCGTGCAAGCTACAGCAAAATACGCGAGCGCCCCACAGGCCGCCCACATGGCGGTGGCGCCGAGCAAGCGACGCAGACTTCCGTGCGAGCGATAGCGGGTTCCCACAACCCCGTTAGAAAGCAGATTTCGCCGCCTTCCGCGAAAATCTCTGCGATACAGCGGCGGTACCTGCTCGTCCGCC
>JAAFHJ010000569.1:0-2873 GCA_013298325.1 Myxococcales bacterium
CCCATGTGTTCGTCGCTCCGCTTCTGCTCGGTCCGCGCGGTCGCCCCGGCGCCGTCGACTGGGCCGGCCCTGGGTCCCCCCAGGAGGCGCCACGCATTTCCCCACCGATCTGGGAGCTCTGCGGCAACGACGCCTACATCCACGGCCCCCTCATTTATCCGTGATTTCCAACGGGGCCGCTTCCCGCGGGGCCGCCCCTGATCTACCTTCCCTGGACCGACGATGATCCGCACGATCCTCCACTATCCCGACAAGCGCCTCCGCAACCCGGGCCTCCCCGTGACCGATTTTGGCGCCGAATTTCAGGCACTTGTCGATGACATGGCGGAGACCATGTACGAAGCGCCCGGCGTTGGCCTCGCCGCGCCGCAGATTGGCGTCTCGTTGGCCCTCTTCGTCGTCGACTGCGCCGAAGCGGAAACTCCGAGCGATTTCCGAGTCTTTGCCAATCCGGTGATCCTCCAAACGCGCGAGACCGTCTCCTGGCCGGAGGGGTGTCTCTCCTTCCCCAACGCCCAGGAAGACATCGAACGTGCAAAGTGGGTGAAGGTAAAGGCCCAAGATCGCAACGGAAATTGGTTCGAACTCGAGACCGAGGGCCTTCTTGCGATCGCCGTCCAGCACGAGTTCGACCACCTCCAGGGCAAGCTCATGATCGACCGGATCGGCCCCCTCAAGAAGCGCCTCCTCCACCGCAAAATGGAAAAGCGCGCCACCGCGCAAGCCCGCGCCGGCGCCTAAGTCCCTACAGTTTAAAACGATTTCCCCGAGTACCGAAAGGTGGCTCGGGGTTTTCTCTTTTGCGGCGCGCCCATAAAAAATCCCCGAGTGCCGTGAGGCAGCTCGGGGACCGTACCGGCAACGTGCGAATTATTTCGCGCGCTTGAAGAGGCTCGGATCGACCTTGACGCCGCGACCGGCGAAATCGGCGATGGCCCGCGGAAGGACGCCGGTCGCCACGAAGGGATCGGCGGCATCGCCCGTGTAGGCGAACAGGTCTTTGGCGCCGATGCCCTTGGCGTCGATGCCGGTGAGCTCGGCGATGCGGCTCACCCGGTAGCGAGTGCCTTCAGCGAGGGCGACTTCGACAACAACATCGAAGGCTTCAACGACGCTCTCCCGCGCGGCATCCGTCGCAACGCCGGGACGCGCGAGGGCGACCTGAGCGGCGAAACGGGCAAGCCCCTGGCGAAGCGTGGCGGCGCCGAGGGCGGCAACAAGCCCATCGGCCCCACAGACCGCCGCCTCGACAAGGGCGGCGCCAGCACCGACAGCAAGCTGGGTGCAGAAGACGCGGTGGTGGACCATGCGCGTCGCCGCAACGACCGCTTCCGCGGAGGCAGCGAGGGACGAGACATGCGCTTGAGAAGCGGCAAGTTCTTCGGCATCGCCGACGACGACAATCCGTTCCTTTTCAGGTACTTGGGAAGCGAGCGCCGCCAAGAAGTGGGCGGTTGCTTCCGCGGGACCGACGACGAGCACATTTGCCCGGGCGGCAATGCAGTGCTCGAGGAACGACGCCATCGGCCGCGAAAGCGCCTGGGCACCGACGGCATCTTCGAGGGTGCCATCCCGACGCACCGCCTTTTTCACGGTGAGGACGAACCCAGGCGCGACCGGAGGACGGGCCGCGACAAGGACGGCCCCACGCGCAAGGCGCCGTTCGACGACGAACTCATCGTCGCCGATCGGCGAACCGGCCAGCGCCGCAAGTCGCGAAAGGGCACGAGCAACCGCGCGATCGCTCGTGAAGCTCACCGTGGAAGGGACAAGCTTCCCCCCCTGGTGGACAAGAACTCGATCGTGAGAAATCACATGAATTTCAGACAGATCGGGATCTTCCAGGAGCGGCCCAAGCGGCCCCGTCGATGCAAACTCGGCGAGCGCGTCCTGCGCGAGCTGACCGGCATCGATGCCATCGGGGAGATCCCCCGACTGCTTCATGGCGGCCGCCTGCTCGCGGGCGACCTGTTCAAGCGCCTTCACAAGGATGACGTCGAAGGTCCCCGCGTCGAAGGGCGTCGTGTCGGTAGCGCTTTGAATTCGCTCAACAAGCGAGAGGAGCGCGAGCCGGTAGCCAGCGCCGGCGGGCATCCGCGGACGATCACGCGGCGCGAGGTCGCGGGCGACGCCGAGGGCGATCGCCGAGGGGCGCGAGCCTGAATCGCGGGACGGCGCCGGAGAAGGCGCACCCGAGAGCGACGGCGCCGCAGCGACGATCGGGGCCGATGACGCAGCGGCAGGCGGCACGGGGGCTGCCACGGCGGGCGCGGGGGCAGCGGTCGGCGCCAACGGCGCGATCGGCGACGGCGAAGGGGCGAGCGCCGGACGCGCGGCCACGGGAATGGGCGGGTTCGTCGCGCGAAGCGCCGCGGGGCTCGCACCATCAGCAAGCGGCGAGCGCTGCTGAAGCGGGAGCGTCTGCGCACGCAGCGACGGCTGTTTTGCCTCCTCGATGGCAATCGCGGCCGGCGGTGCGACCGGCAGCGGGAGCGGCAACGGCGCAGGAATCGGCGGCGGAGCGACCATCGCGGCCGGCGGCGGCTGCGTGGAAGGCTTCTGGGGCGCCGGAAACGCACTCGCACGTGGCGGCAGAGGGACCGGCGCAGCAAGCGGAGGCGGCATCGGCGCAGGTGCCGGCGGCGCTGCGAGGGGCGGCGGTCCAGCAAGCGGAGGCGGCATCGGCGCGGGTGCCGGCGGCGGCGGTGCCGGCTCCTCGCTCGGGATGGGCTCTTCGCCGGCGGCACCGCCGTCCAATCGGAGAACAAAATCACCGATATAGACCTTATCCCCCTCACGAACGATCGTCGCTTGCGCGATCTTCCGACCGTTCACGTAGGTGCCGTTCGTGCTCCGAAGATCGGTCACGATAA
>JAAFHJ010000569.1:2919-3457 GCA_013298325.1 Myxococcales bacterium
TTCCCCTTCGGCAGAACGAGGTCGTTCCCGTTTTGGACGCGGCCGACGTTGATTTCGGCCTTCTCGAAGGTTTCGCGGCGCTCTCCGCCACCTTTTTCACTAATGATAATCGAGAACATGCGCTCCTCGCGACACTACCACGGGCGTCAAGGGAAGGAGGTCTACCTTGGCGTGCCGGTGTACGGCGGATCATCGGTTTTCGGTAGGTCGGATGTCAAGAATCGTTACACGCTCGATCAGGTTCTCTCATCGTGCAAAAGCTGAAGCCCCCACGCGACTGGCGAGGGGGCTTCAAAAAAGGGCTTCGGGACCCCTTTCGCGGGATCAGGCGGCGTCGTGGATGCTGGCCGGCGGGACCGAGTCGCTCGCTGCGTCGCGTACGCCGCGGACGTCCGAGGTCACGAGGCCGAGAAGTTCGCCAGCGAGCTTCATCACGTCCCGGGCCGTGTAACCGCTGCCGCGAAGCTCCCGGTAGATCGTCTTCGCGAGGATCGCGAGGGCTCGGGGGTCACGGGTGCCGGGGGTCGGGTCAAAGGGG
>JAAFHJ010000570.1 GCA_013298325.1 Myxococcales bacterium
GTATACACGAAGCCGCTAAAGAAGGGGGAGGACCCCGTCGAACTCAATCCGGAAACCGGTGCCTGCATGCCTCCGTACTTCCTGTTTCAGGGGCGGGTAGATGGTCACCAGCTCTTTGGGAGTTCCGTTTCGACCAAGTAGAAGGTCGGACTTTCGGGCGTCGAGGATGGATAATTTCCGAGCGATTCTCCTCACCCCGGCCTATCGTGAACGCGGGGATTTCCGCAGCGCGCGCTCGAACGCGGTTCTGCCGGAACCGGCGAGTGCAGCTGCCGGCGGTGCGGAAAGAAGGGAACTGTGGGGACGAAAGCGACCGTGCGAGCCGAAGGAGTGAGGGGAAAAGCAAGCGCGCTCGCGGAGGCGGCCGACGCCGACCTGTTCCTGCTCGCGATGCCCGACCTGATCTTCGTTTTCGACGAACAATCTCGATTTCAGACGATTTACGCGCAGAACGAGGCGCTCCTCGCCGCGCCGGCCCGGGTGCTTCGTGGCCGTCGCATCGCCGACTTTTTTCCGGCGGTGGTCGTTCAGGCCTTCGACGAGCGGATCGCGATCGCACGCGCCGGAAACGTGCCGCCACCGATGGAATACGACGTCGACCTCGGCGATGGCCTGCGCCGCTTCGAAGGGCGCTTTTCCCACGTCGGAGATGGCCGCGTCCTCGTAGCCTGTCGCGACATGACCGAAGTTCGCGCGGAAGAGGCGCGGCGCCGCGAGTTCACCGCGCGGCTGACGGAAGCCCAGAAACTCGAATCGCTCGGCGTCCTGGCGGGCGGAATTGCTCACGATTTCAACAATCTTCTCACAACGATCCGCGGCAATGCCGCAGCCGCCGCAGCGGCGTTGGGGGATCAGGAACTCGTCGTAGCCGCCCTGGACGACATTGAGCGAGCCTCAGCGCGGGCGGCAGAACTCTGCCGACAAATGTTGGTTTACGGAGGGCGCGCGCCGAAAGGGAGCTTCCCTATTGCGCTTGCGTCGGTCGTCGAAGAGACCCGCCTCCTCCTGGAAGCATCTCTGGGAAAACAGGTTTCATTTAAAGTACTTAGCAAGGAAGGCCCCACCATTCTTGGCGACGCCGCCGAACTCCGCCAGCTCACGATGAACCTCGTGACAAACGCCTCCGAAGCGCTCGACGAACAGGGCGGGACGGTGACCGTCGAGACCGGCGAGCGGGCGTTTTCCGAGGAAGAACTCGCGACGATGTACCGGAGCGATGAGACGGCGCCCGGCTCGTTTGCCACGCTCGTCGTCCGCGACGACGGCCCCGGCATGGATGCGGAGGTCCGCCGGCGGATTTTTGAACCGTTTTTTTCGACCAAATTCGCGGGACGCGGCCTCGGACTTACCGCCGCACTCGGAATCATCCGTCGCCACCATGGCGCAATTCACGTCGAATCTTCGCCGAAGGACGGGACGACCGTTCTTGTCGCGATCCCGGCCAACGCCGACCGACCGACGCCGATGGAAGCGCCGCCGCCAACCACTGACCCGGGGCACTCGCAGGGGCTCGTCGTCCTCGTCGTCGACGACGAACCTCAGGTGCGTCGCGCTGCGTTTCGCCTGCTTCGCCAGGAAGGGCACGAGGCGATCGAAGCGGCCGACGGCTTCGAAGCGGAGCGGATCCTGCGCGAGCGGGCCGACATCGACATGGTCCTCCTCGACCTGACGATGCCGGTTCGCTCGGGCGTGGAGACCTTCCAGGCGCTACGGGCGGAAGAGCCGTCGCTCCCGGTCGTATTTTCGAGCGGCTATGCGGAAGAGGAGCTGCGCTCACGGGCGCCCGCGGAAAAGACGTTGAATTATCTTCCAAAACCGTACAGCCGCGACGAGCTTCGTGCGGTGCTCGCCTGGGCGCTCACCGCGCGCCGGTTGCGACGCCGGGCGACCTGACCCGAATTCAGGGTTAGAAAATCGTACACGGGGCGCCGACCGCCACGCGCCCACCTAGGCTCCCGGTAGTGGCGATGAGGTTCGCCCCGAAGACAGCGCTTCGCTTTGTTCCGACAACCCGCGGGTGGACCGTCGCGACTTGGGCAAGGGGTGCCGCTCCGACGTAAGGGGCAATCTCGCCGGAATGTTCGGGGAGTGAAATGGAATTGACCATCGGGCACCGGGAGCACGGTTTTACCGATTGAAATTCCACGTGATCGCCGACGCGAAAGCCGGCAAAGTCGTCTTCCGCGAACGCGGCGAGACCGTCGAGTACGAGATTTGGACGGAACCGCTCCATCGGGATCCCCGCACCGAGTGCTTCGAGGGATGCGACGACCGTTGCGAGAAAGGGGAACCCATCGGCGAAGCTGACCTCCTGACCCGCGGTCGCATAACGCGCGTCGACCGGGCGGTGTTCGTCGTCGGCCAAATAGGTGAGCCGCACCGGAAATCCCAGATATTCCGAGAACATGGCATCTGCTTCCCCAGAGAACCCTGCGCGTGCCGCGACCCGGTCGTCCCAAATGGTCACCGTGCACGTCGCGCCGTCGGAAGGGGCAAGCGGAAGACGGAGAGAACGCAACTGCTCGTCCGCCCGGAGCCGCCGTAGGCGGTGAGGAAACGGCGAGCATGGTTGCAGCTGTATCGAACTCCGCGCCGGACCTCGCTTCGCGGACGGACGGATAGACGGGAACGTCAATCGAAGGATATCGCCGTCTTCAATGGCTGTTTCGACGAGCAGCAGCGTCGGAAACTCGCGCGCTGTCACGAACTTCCCCTCGCGATCGACGAGCATCAAACGGCGATCGTGACGAAAGCCACGTGAAGTAATTGTCGCTTCTTTCACCGGGATCCCCGCAAGCGACTTCACCGGATAGATCCAAAGCGAAACGACGACCGGGCTCATTTGCACGGTCGTCGCTGTAGCGCATTTTCAGCGCGGCTGGGGTGGTGCTGTCAGGGGAGCACGTAGACCACGCCGGTCATCGGCGAGTGATTCGAGCAGACGTAGCCAAACGTCCCCGCGGTCGCGAACTTCACGTCGGCGACATTCGTGATCGGCGACGTGGCGTCGCCCCCCTTTGCGGCGAGCGGATGGATGGTGTGATCGCCCTGGAAGGTGACCGTCTGCCCTGCCTTGATGATGATGCAGCGCTCCGGCGCATCGGCGATCGAGAACGACCAGACCAGGGTGCGGGAGGCAGCCTCGGCGGTGCGGTCGACGTACTGGGTGCAGCCGTTGAGCACCGGGCCGTTGGGGGTCGCCGCGTCGACGGGCGGAGCCGCATCGGGGGTCGAACCGCTGTCCGTCGGAGTTCCGCCGTCGCTCGGGAGGACTCCGGTATCGGCGCCCGTCCCCGTATCGGTGGTGCCGGAATCGACCGCCGGCGTCGCGTCGTCGCTGCTGCAGGCGACGGCAAGAAGAGAGAACGCCGCCAAAAGTGAGATTGCTTTCATGCTTCCTTTACGGTCGAGAGCCAGTGCCGGTTACGGAAAAACAATCGCAGCTCCACGGCG
>JAAFHJ010000571.1 GCA_013298325.1 Myxococcales bacterium
GAGACCGCCTTCGGCGCCTGAAACAGCAAGATATGATGGACGATTTGCTTGTTGTCGATCCGCGGAAGGAACGCGATCGCCTGGCGCTTCTCGGTTACCGGGACATCGACGCCGTAGCAAATGTAGTCGTCGGCAGAGTCGGTCGGCTGGGTCCACGTATCGGGCGATGCAAGCTCGACGTCCGGGGTGCAGTTGGCGTTGATGCTCCCGTCGACGGCCCCGCCATCGGAGCCACTCGCACATGCCGTTCCGGGGGGGGCCCCTTGGGCAACCCAGTCGTCAAATACCTTTGAATCGGCGTCAGAAAGCGGCGCGTTCGGCGGCTGGGGCATTCGACGCGCCGGATCATGAATCCGCGTCTTCGAAAGCTCGTAGGTCGTCGTCCCGGCGCGTGAGGCCTTGAAGTCGTCGATCGTCACAAGCGGCATCGGGGCGCCGAAGGTCGGCGTACTCCCGTGGCACTGACGGCAGTTCTTCTCGACAATCGTGTCGATAGCGCACGGAAGGGCCCCGTTGGCGCCCCCATCGGCGCCGCCGTCGACGTCGGCGACGGAGGTGACGCCGCCGCTGCAAGCAAACGCAAACGCGGGGACGAGAGCTAGGAGCGGAAGCCACGGGGTGCGCATGGAAGACCTCGGCGGGGATGAAGAGTGCGTGAGTCGACGAACCGGCACCGGCCCCCTCACGTGCGAACGAACGGAGGAGTATCCGCTTTGAGGTCGATCGGCGCAATCCCGAAATCGAGAAAGAAAAGCGCGTCCGTCACGCTTCGTCGACGAATCGCACGAGCAAAAGACTCTCCTCCGCCGGGACGCCGAGACGGATCGGAAAGCCGTAATGGCCGGTGCCACGGTGGGCGTAGAGCAGATCACGCCCACGGGACCACAATCCGTGATCGATGACATTTAACAACGAGAGGAACGTCCCATTGCCGCCCGCAAAGACGAAACCGAGCTGACCGCCGTGCATGTGACCAGAAAAGATAAGGTCCCCCTCGCCTTCCGGCAGGTCACGAATCGCGCTCGGGTCGTGGAGCAGCACAAGCCGCGGCATCCCAGGCCGTCGCGGAAATTTCGTGCAGACGGCAGCCATCGCCTCCGCGCGTGCTCGGCCCCGGCGGAACTCAAACCCTACGAATTGCACGCTTCCAACGCGAGTCTCGAGGACGACCTCGTCGTCCTTCAGGACGATCGCACCACAGTGGGCGAGCGCCTCGTCGACCACCGCGGGCGACTCGTAGTCGTGATTGCCCCAGCACGCGACGACCTTTCCCGAAAGGGCGCGAAGCGGCTCCAGCGCTTCGCGGAGGTGCCTCGCGTCCCCCTGGGATTCCATCGTGAGGAAGTCCCCGGTAAGCAGCACCACATCCGGCTCCAGGGCGACAGCTCTTTCGACGAATCCGCGGAGTGCCGCAACCGACATGAACGGACCGAGGTGCGTATCGGTAAGCTGGACAATACGAAAAGCTTCGCGATCGTCAGGCGCCTTTCTGTCGATCGCGACGCGCGCAAGCGGCCCGCGATCTTTCCGATTCACGGCGATCGGAACGGTCTCACGCCGCGGAGCAAATGAGCTAAGAATCCCAAAGAATGCAAGGACGTAGGGAACCCACGCGCCGGTGGTAACCCCAAACGGCCGAAGAAGTGCCCACGGCAAGCCGAGGAGAGTCCCCGCCAGCATGAATGACGCAGGAAAGCTGACAAGCACTCGGTACAGGTTCCCGCGGAACCTGGGCTTCGCGAGCATAAAAAAGTGCAGATAGACCGCACTATGAAGGTAGTAAAAGAGTCCCGCGAGCGCCGTTTGAAACGGGCTGGAAGGCGTCGGTGGACGGAGCCCGACCGCGAGAAGCGTGTAGACGCCAACCATCACGCCGCCAAAGATGGCGAAGAGCTTGCCACGCGAGATGCGCGCGCGAAGTACAACGGCGAACCACCCGAGCGCACACAATGCGAAGAACATACGGCTCCGTCGGTCGCTTCAATGGATCACGTTCAGCTGCGCCAAATACATTTTTGCCTGCGGGGCAAACGAACTATCGGGGAACCGTCGGATGAGATTCCGATAGGCCTCTTTTGCGTCGTTCCACGACTGAAGCTCCGTGTGGCATTGGGCGAGCAGGTAGAGGGCGTCGTCCTGAACTTCGCGATCGACGGTCCCCTCGGAGAGGGCGGTCAGCGTCGGAATTGCATCTTTGAAGCGCCCAAGCTTCTTCAGCGATTCCGCAAGCGAGAGGCGCACGCGTGGAGTCCCCTCCCCTTCCCCCTTCAGTCGCAGCGACTCTTCGAAGAGATTCACCGCCTCTTGCCAGCGCTGAAGCTTCATCTTGTCGAGGCCCTGCAGCCAAAGAGAAATCGCGAGTTCTGCCTTTGTACGACCGACGATGTCTGTATAGAAAGCCCGTTCCGCCTTCGACAGAGGCTCTTTTTCGAGGCTCGCCCACTGCTCGACGACGTCCTGGCGCTTCCCTTGGCGAACGAGGTCGTAAAACGCGAGCGCTTTGGCTTCGGCGCGCGCACGATCCTCGTCCCGGGCGTTCGCGTCCTTTATCTCTTTGCGAAGGCGTGTTGCTTCTTGAGCATGCCCTTCGGTCTCCGCCTTGATCTGATCGACCCGCGCGTCCCAGGTCAATTTCAGGGCGCCAAATACGACGACGACAAAGACGACGTAGGCCGTCGCGCTGTTCCAACGAATGCGCCCTTCGTAGGTCGCTTGCCGCTTTGCAATGCTCTTGACGTCGGCCGAGAGTGCGTTCGTCAGGTTGTTCGTCTTGATGACGAGCGCCCGCGACTCGATGATCTCCCGCTTGATTTCGCCAAGCTCTTCGTCGGTCTCACGCATTCGCGGCCGATTACCATGATTCCCGGGAAGGGCGCGCGCCCGCGTCGCACAATCCCTCGGCCCGTCCGCGTGGAGCCCGTGAACCGTGCTTGCGCACACCGTCATACGGTGCTACGGACCGCGCCGAAATGGCCAGCACGACCGACATCCGCAAGGGGCTCAAGATTCAGATCGACGGCGTTCCCTACCACGTCGTTGAACACACCTTCGTGAAGCCCGGCAAAGGCCAGGCGTTCACGCGTTGCATGGTGCGTAACCTCACCAACGGCAAGGTCATCGAGCGCACCTGGAAGTCGGGCGATTCCGTCGAACTCGCCGACGTCGAGACCCGCGCGATGAACTTCTCGTGGGAAGAGGGCGACACCTACGTGTTCATGGACACCCTCACCGGCGACCAGATCTACGTTGAGAAGAACAAGCTCGGCAACGAAGCGCGCTTCCTCGCCGAGAGCCTCACCTGCGACCTCACCCTTTACAACGGCAACGCGATCGCGGTCGATCTCCCGGCCAACGTCATCATGCAGGTCGTCTCGAGCGAACCGGGCGTGAAGGGCGACACGGCGAGCGGTGCAACCAAGCCGGCGACGCTCGTGACAGATCGGA
>JAAFHJ010000573.1 GCA_013298325.1 Myxococcales bacterium
GGGCGGCAACCGCGCTTGCACGCACCGTGGCGATCGGGTCTTTGGCGAGCGTTCGGAGCGTCGCGAGGAGCGGATCAGCGTCGCCGGCCGCTCCCGAGGGCCCGTTCGCGACGGCGGCAAACGCTTTCCGATCGTCGTCGGCGGCCCCGGGCGCGGCGAGCGCGCTCGCGGCACGAAGGCCTCCGTTTCCATGTGCGAGCGCCTCAAGGATGGCGTCGCGCTCGGGCCCCGTGGCGAGGGTGAGCGCCTTGGCAACACGCCCGTAGGCGCTTTCGTCGCCGAAATTGGCGAGGAGGCCGCCGACCGCCGTCCAGACGACGCCGCGATCCCGGTCCCCGCCGCGATCCAGGTCGTCGAGAAGGGTGGAGAGTGCACGTTTCGTTCCGCTCCGGCCGAGGGCGCGCGCGATCGCGAGGCGCTTCCGCGGTTCGCCTTCGTTCAGCATGCGTAACAGCGCAGTTTCACTCGCATCATCGAAGGGGCCGCGCAGGTCGGCGAGCGCATCTGCCGCCGTCAGGGCGAGCTCGGCGTCCTTCCCAGCGGCGACCGGGACGAGGAGAACGGCGCTTCGGGCTGCGCCAGCCCGTCCGAGCAACCGAAGCAGCCGAAGGCGCTCGCCTCGGGTGATTGTCGGGTCGCCGAGGCGGGCGGCGACCGGCTCGTGGACGCGCCCATCCGGGCGATCGGGGGCGACCAACCGAAGCGCTGCGACCAGGGCCGCTTCGCGGACGCCAGAACGCTTATCTGCAAGATATTCCAATACAAGTGGCACGTGGTTTTCGTCGCCCGCGTGGCCAAGCGCAGCGAGCGTTGCGTCGGTCGGCGTCCGTCCGCGCCGAAGCGCTTCTGCGAGCGCCTTTCGGGCCTCCGGGGTTCCGATTTCGCCGAGCACCCAAAGCGCCGCCCGGGTGACAGCGACCCCTTCACGCCCTTCAAGGAGCGGAATCAATACGGGAATTGCCGCGGGGCCGAGGGCTACAAGCGCAACTCGCGTCGGCGACGGCCCGGTCGTCGTGAGCGCGTCGTCCTTCAGGCCGAGGAATTTGGCGAGCGTGCGCGCGGCTGCCTCGGAAGACTGGGCGCCGAGCGCGTCGGCGGCAGCGCGGCGAACCTCGGGGGCCCGGTCGTCGAGGGCGAGTTCGAGGGCCGGCACCGCATCGGGGGCGCGCACCTGCCCGATTGAGGTCACGGCGGCGACACGCACACCACCGTCGGCGTCCCGCAAGGAGACAAGGAGCGCGGCGCTCGCGCGAGGATCGCCAAGAAGTCCAAGGCTTCTCGCGACTTCACGACGCACGTCGATCACGGCGTCTTGCACTTTTCCTGCAAGCGGAAGCACCGCGCGGGGGTCTCCGAGGCGTCCGAGGGCGCGCACGACCGTCAGACGAACGGCCGGATTTGGGTCGTCGAGCTTGCCGAGGAGCGGCGGGACGGCATCGGGATCGCGAGAGGCTCCAAGTGCCGATGCGGCCGCAGCGCGGACGCCGAGATCGCCGTCGCCGAGGGCACGCCCGAGTCCGGTGACCGCGCGCTTGTCGGGAAGGGACCGGAAGTACTCACAAACATCGGCGCGAACGTGGGCGTCCGGGTCGCCGAGCCAGCCGACGGCCGCCTCCTGCACCGACACAAGATGGTTCTTCTTTGCCGCACGCAGGGCGGAGCGACGCACTTCTACATCGCTGTCTTCCATTGCTTTTTTGACGAGCGGTCCCGCCGTGGCGGCCCCAAGTTTGCCGAGGTCGCGGGCGGCGAGCCGGCGCTCAACCACGTCGCGCGCCGCGAGACCGCGGTCGACGCGAAGGGCGGTGTCGGGCCAATCGAGGGCGGCGGCGGGCGCACCCCCTCCCACGACGACGAACGCGGCGGCAAATGCCGAGAGAAGTGCGCGCAGTTCGCGCTTCATCGGGACGAGACGAGCAGAAAGAGGGCGGCGCACGCGCGCACGATAGCCCGGAAGCGGCGCGAGGAGGAGCGAGATTGCCGGGAAATTCGGCACCAATACCACCCTTCCGTCGCCCCGCGTTGCCGGTGCTAGACCGCCGATCAGCGGCCGATGTGGCTCTTCAAATAGTTCTTCAAAAACGGCGTCGCGGTCGCTGCAATCGCGGAGGCGGTCGACGAATCGACGCCGGCGCGGTCGACGAGCGCTTCCGTCACACGACCGACCAGCGCGCCGACTGCGCCATCTTCAAGGGCCCCCAAAAGCCCGTCTCCATTGACGATTCCGGCGGCAAACGCCGCGAAGAAGTTCCGACCGGCGTGGTCGCCCAGCAGGCCGGAAGCTTCGTGATGGCTGTTGACGTGGTTCCCACCCGCCTCGGCCGCGTGGCCGAGGAGCGAAGTGGCGGTCGTGGCGTCGATCCCGTGAGACGTTCCGAGCGCGGAAACGGCGGCACGGCCTTCGTCAGACCCGAGGAATTTGGCGGCGAGTTCGGAGATTTCCATGCCACTGCGATAAACGGAGTTCTTCGGAGGGTCAATTCATCTTTCGACGAAGAACAATTCGGAAATGGACCACCCGGTGTCGGCAAAATGCGGGGAATTGGCCTCACAAATTGCAGGAATGTAGCGCGTCCCCCTCAACCTTGAGGCCTTCGCAAGAGCGAAAGCACGTTTGAAAGGCGGCGGATGCCCCAGGGAGCGATGCGGGGAAGGTGGCGAAATGCGACCGCAAAAGCGAGCGTCGCAAGAAGGCTCCAGGCTACGAAGGCTGGGTCGAGGTGGGGGCGTAGAGCGAGCACGCTGGGGTGAGTGAATGCGTCCCAGCTGTTGAGGCGGAGCGTCCGCCCCAGGTAAATGCCGTAGCCAGAAAGCAGAATGAAGACGGCGCCGAGCCATCGTCCGCGGGCGGAGTCAGGGGCGAACCCGACGGTCGTCAGGACGCTTCGGAGCGCAAACGCTCCAAGCGCGATGCCGAGAAATCCACAGGTGGCGAGAATACAGCCGTCCAAAATTCCCACGATTCCATGGTGATGGCCACGCAGGTGGACGCCATCCGTGACGAGGTAGGGGGCGTTGGGGAGGAAGGCGAGCCAGACGAGGAAGACGCTCGCCTCCAGAGGCCGCCGCGCGAGGGGACGACGAACAAAACGAGAGACCTTCGGCAGTGCAAGCGCCGCAAGTGCTGGAATCCACGCCAAAAATAGATTCCAGACGAGGAACCCGAGGCGTGGCGACCCGCTTGCACAAATGCGAACGGCAATCGCCAGGACACCTACGCCGCTCCCGGCGGCGAGCGAAAGGAGGGGACGCTTCGTGAGCCAGGTTGGGAGGCGGTCGTTCATTTGAGCGACGGTACGTCGGGTCCCGCCGCTCGTGGGTGACCGGCCCGTTGAAGCGTCGACCGCCGCGCGCGAGCGGTCGTCGTCCGCCCCTCGACGGCGGGGCCCCAAAGACGAAAC
>JAAFHJ010000574.1 GCA_013298325.1 Myxococcales bacterium
GCGACGATCGCCGGGCAATTTTAGGAAGTTACACGCGGCGGGCGACGACGACCGGCACCGCGCGCGCCAGCGCCTCGTCGATTGGCGTCGCGAGGGCGAGGAGCTCTTCGGCGAGGGGGCCATCGGCGCGGAACATCCGCGGCCGCAGCTTTTCGGAGGCCGCTCCGGGGACTTCAATCCGCTCATCAATCGAGATTTGGACGCGACCGCCGTCGCGGTCGACGAGGATCGCCCGAATCGGAACGCCCGGCTCCATCGCGCGGAGCCAGTCGATCAGCGGCGAGGCGGCGGCGAAGGCGGGGGCCGCTTCCGCGCCGAAAAGATCGACCCCCGGCGGAACTACCCCCGAACGGGCGGCGCAGACGACGCGGATATGGCCGTCGTGAATGCGGAGTTTGTAGCGGGAAAATTCCATCGATCCTTCTTTCGCGGCGCGGCGCTGTGTACCCGTTCGGCGCCGCGGGGTACAGTCGCGCGGTGGCCCGCCCCCGTCTCTCCACCGTCGCCGTTTTTGCCAGCATCGCAGCCCTCACGTCGGCCTGGGCGTGCAACGTCTACGACGCGAGCCTCGTCGGTGAGAAAGCGCCGCAGGGGGCCGGGATCGGGTTCTGGTCGGCGAGCGAGCCGCCGAACTGTTTTTCCGCCAAAGTCCCTTCGGAAAAGGACCGCCCCGCGGCCTCTTCCGCCAAAGATGTTGCCCCCATCTTTCTGGCGCTCGATTCGATTCAGCTCGGCGGGCAAAACTGGGCGAAGCTCGGCTTCGATCTCGACGGAACCTGCACGCGAAGCGATACCTGTGAGCCCTCTAGCGAGGCGCTTTCCAGCTGCAAGGCGAACGGGCCGAACGTTCCTGTAGATGGCGATTATTGCAGGGATAATGCCTTCGGTCTTCTGGCGTTTACCGCTTCGACCTCCGACGACGCGACCCAGAAATACAACCTAAGCGTCGATCGTTTCAATTGCGCCTTGAAACTCGGTTTCTCCAACTACCTCGTGCGTATCACTGGCTACAACGGCACCGAGAACGACGACACGCTTCGCGTAGATTTCTACCCTTCGCCGGGGCTTGAACAGGGGGCAACTTTCGATTGCTCCTCGCCAAATTGGGCGAAGAATCCTGCGTTTTTGGCGAATCAACCGTGGAAGATCCAAGACGACGCCGTTGTTGGCGCCGGTGAGGGGACCGCCGTCGGAAACAGCACACTGGCCGACCCACGAGCCTTCGTTCGCAACGGCTACCTCGTCGCTACGCTCCCGCTCAACAGCACGTTCGCGTTCCCCGGCTCGTTGACCGCTTCGGTGATCCCGCTCACGTTTTCGAGGGCGATCTTCACCGGGCGCCTCGTCACAGCGCGCGACGGCGTCGTCACCCTCCAAGACGGCCTCATCGGCGGTCGCTCGACGCCGGCGCAACTCCTCGAAAGCGTGCGCCACATCGGTATTTGCGAGGGGGATCAGACATTTACCTTCGTGCAGAACTACCTCGACACCAACGTCGACCTCCTCGCCGACGGCACCAACGACGGCAACCGGGTCTGCGATTCGGTGTCGGTCGGCGTCGGATTCACCGCTCGCCAGGCGACGCCCGGCAAGCGCGTGGCGGTCGTGAAAGAGGTCCCGTGCCGCACGGCGGCGGGCGATGCGGGCGTGCCGGTCGGCGATGCGGGCGTGCCGGCCGACGCTGCAGCCAACGACGCCGCGGCTGACGTCGGTCCCTAAGAAGACGTCGTTTGCGGAAGGGCGTCCGAATTTCCTCGACGTCGGTCGGCCCTTCTGGCAGAAAGCGCCCGTTGCTTCGCGCAACGATGCGTCTATAGCTCAGTCGGTAGAGCTGCGGACTTTTAATCCGTAGGTCCTGGGTTCGAGTCCCAGTGGACGCACAGACACCCCCGGAAGCGCGCTGGAAACGGCGCCACCGGGGGTTTTTCTGTTTTGGCGCGCACGCAAGTCGACGTACTCTCTCGCGCCATGCGCTCTCGAATCGCCCTCCTCCTCGTCGCCGCTTTCGCCGTTACCAGCACCACCGGATGCAAACGCATCGCCGAAAAGATCATCAAAGATAAGATCTCCGAAGCGAGCGACGGCGGCGTGACCTTCAACAACGACGGTACCGTGACCGTGAAGGGGAACGAAACCGGCTCCTCGTCGGGGTCGAGCGGCTCCAGCGGCACCACGACGACCTCGAATTTCGGCAGCGGCGCCAAGCTCCCGGACGGCTGGCCGAGCGACATTCCGGCCTACCCGGGCGGCAAGGTCAAGTCGGCGTCGACGTCGGGCAGCGATCGCTCGCAGACGATGTCGGCCCAGCAGGAGACCGGCGACGCACCCGACGCGATCTTGAAGTTTTACGCCGATAAGATCACGGCGGCCGGCTACAAGCAGTCGACCACCTCGGAGAGCAAGACCGACTTCGGTGTGACGAAATCGGTCTCCTTCCAGAAGGGGAAGTACGGCGCCGACGGCTCCGTTTACCTTTCGGTGAGCCCCGGCTTCATGGACAAGTCGAAGAACAACATCTCGCTCTCGATCACCAGCTTCAAGAAGTAGCTCGTCCTCGAAACGTGCTTTGAAAAAGGCGTTGATCTCTCGTTGAGATCGACGCCTTTTCGTCGTCGGGTGGCGACCAAATGGTTGATTCTTCTGGTTTCGCCGGTGAGCGCGTCGACCTACAGTGCCGTCGCATGCGCCCTCGAATCGCCGTCTTCCTTGCGACCGCTCTCGCCGTTTCCGGCACCACGGGCTGCAAACGCATCGCCGAAAAGGTCGTCGGTGACAAGGAGGTGACCCTCGACGGCGAAGCTACCGTCGCCACAACGGAGACTCACGTCGGATCCATCACACCTCCGGACGGCTGGCCGAGCGCGGTCCCGATGTACCCGGGGGCTGCGCTCAAGTCGGCCTCGAAGTCCGGCGACCCACACCTGCAGTACCTGTCTGCCAACCAGCGGACCGGCGACGCGGCCGATGCCGTCTTGACGTTTTACGCGGAAAAACTCGCGGCGGCCGGTTTCACGAAGGCGAGCACCGGGAACGGACCGGCCTCCTTCCGGAAGGGGACCCGCGGCGAAGACGGCTCTATCTCGGTCTCCGTCTCGGTGGAGCGCGCCTACGCCGACCCGTCGAAAAACACCATCTCGCTCTCCATCACATCCCTCACCACGTCGACCTTGGGCACCATGTTTCCCGACGGATGGCCGAGCGAGATTCCCGCCTACCCGAAGGGGACTTTCAAAGCGGCATCGACAGCGGCAACCGATCACTCGCGCACCCTCGCCGCTGAGGAGGAAACGGAAGACGACCTCTACGCCGTCTTGAAGTTCTACACCGACAAACTCACGGTGGCCGGCTACAAACAGACGGCAAAGGCGGAGGGCGGTATCCCACCGAACGTGTCGATAA
>JAAFHJ010000575.1 GCA_013298325.1 Myxococcales bacterium
CCGACACTGCCCCAGTTGCACCGGTTGCCACAAGTCTTCTGGGCGCCGCCTCCATCGACCGGTGCATCGAAGGAACTCCCATTGCCGTTACGCGCCCGGCGGCGACGAAGGAGGCAAAGGTTCGTCGTCGGAGTGCGCCGATCTCGAGGAGCCGGTAGCTCGATTGAAGCGAAGGAGACGAAGGAGGGGAAGGAGGCGAAGGTTCGTCGTCGGAGCATGCCGATCTGGAGCGGTAGCTCGATTGAAGCTCGTGGCGGGACGGCGCGCGTTGTCAGGACCCCCCTGGCCTGGGCCAGGCAAATTCGACCGGGGCCACCCCCCACGCCTCTACGAATGGCCAGATTTCCAAGGAATTTTCGTTGGTACGCGGTGTGGGGGCGGCGGGCATGTCCTACGCCCAGCAATACCTCCCAGGCACCTTCTACGAAGTCACGCGGCGCTGCGTCGACCGCGCCCACAAGTTCACGCCGAACTATCATCGGGGCGGAAAATACGATTCGAGCGTTGCGCAGCTCTATCAATACGCGACGGCGCGCTACGCGGAGCGCTACGGGATTGAAGTGATCGCCGTGTGCGTGATGTCGAATCACATCCATGAAGTCATCTTCGATCGCTCGGGAAAGATCTCCCAGTTCCTCCAAGATCGGAACGCGATGCTCGCGAACACGGTGAAGGTCCGTTACGGGCTCCCATCGAGTGTTTTTGACAAGCCCGATGGCACGTACAATCGCCTCGAAGGCACCGCGGCGATCGCGGAAAAGGTCGCCTATGCGATGGCAAATCCCGTCGAGGCGGGGCTCGTGGCGTCGCCGGAAGAGTGGCCGGGAATGATCTCCGCGGTGGAAGACCTCTTTGGGACATCGACGGCGGTGAAGCGGCCCCGTGAGTACCTGGCGCAGGACGATAAAACCAATGCGCCGGAGGTGAAGTTCCGCATCGGGGCGCCGCCGGAGGCAGTGGAACTCTTTGGGAGCGTCACCGAAATGGCGACGCAGGTGGCGACGCAACTATCCAAGAAGATCAAGGCGGCGCGGCGCCGTCATTCGGGGAGGTTCGCCGGAAGGATGCGGGTGCTTGCGACGAATCCGCATTCCCGTGCGAAGACCTACGAGAAGTTCGGTGGGCGCGTCCCGCGATTGACGACGGCGGGCGATCTCGCGACGGCGAAGCGATTGATCGCGGAGATGCGGGCCTTTCGGAAGGCGCACCGGGTCGCGCTCGAGGCGGTGAAAGCCGGAAAGCGACGCGTGACGTTCCCGGCGGGGACGGGGAAAATGCATTTCACCTACGGGTACCCGCGTGAGATGTACGTGCCGCTACCTGCGGCGTAAGGGCGCAGGCACAGCGCCGAACACGGAATTGAAGAGTGAGGGACAGGCTCTCGAAAGGGGGTCTGTTTTCGCGCGTCTTGAGTTTGGGATTTTTGCGGTGTGCGGGGAAAATGAACGGGCGGAGAGGGGGGATTGACGGGCTGGAGGGGACATTCGCGGGCGCAAGCCGCGTCCAAAGGGGCCCTACGCGCGGATTTGAGTGCACCACGCACGCAAGTGCGCTTATTCGGCGATCCTAAAGCGAGTCCAACCATTGGATGTTATTTCTCTAAATCTAGCTATCGGCCGGATCGCCCCGCGCCGCGACCGTTCCCCGGTGACCGGCGACCGTTCGCCGCTTCGGAGGTGGGCCGGTCGGTTGCCGGCGGCAATCCTTCGACGATGTTCGCCCCCCTCCTTTGGCTCCTAAAGGCACGCCCCCTCGTGTTGGTCGGGGCGCTCACCCTCGCCGCGGTCACGTTTGTCGCCTTTGAAGGGATCGGCTACCCGGCGGAAATTTCTGCGAGTTCCACCTTCGTCATCGCCTTTGGGTGGCTCGCGTTCGGCGTCGCCCCCGTCGATCGAGCGCGCTCGACGGTCGGTATGGTCGCCCTTGGAGTCCCCCTCGCCGCGCTGAACGCTGCCGTCGCGCTCGGTGTCAGCACCTTTCAGCATGCTCCGCGCGAGGCGCTCGGCATGGCGGTCGCCGGCGCCCTCTTCGGGAGCATCATCTGGCTGCCGGGGTTCCTCTTTTCCATTGTATTCATTCATCTTCCGGTCCGTCATGGCACCCGAGCCGCCCTCAAACAGAACCTCGATCGCCGCGATGACGGCGCGGTGACCGGCGCCGCGATGCTTGGAGCGCTGGCAGCGATCGCCACTGTGGTTCATCTCGGGTTCTCAGACGCCCACACCGTCGGTGCCCTCCCGCTTGCCTTTGCCCTTGGCGCCGCCTTCGCGGTCGCGATCCCGGCGACCGGCCGCCGCAGCGCCCGCCAGAAGCTCGCAGACTCCTGCGTTCACGTCCCCCTCGATGACGCCGCGCGCCGCGAACTTGCCGACGCTGGCACCCTCTTCTTCGGCCCCGGCGAAGCGCCGACCCACGCCCTCTACACGCGCGCCTCGGCGACCTACCGGACGGCCCCGGAACGCGTCGGCTACTTCGCCGAACGTTCGAACGGAGCGCCCCCTCCAATTTCTGCTTGACGCTCCCCGCCCCCTCTCGAAATCTTCGCGCCATGAAATCTGCCCTTTCACGTCGCCTGGATCTCGGGGAAAGCCGCAACGTCGCGCAGCAGTTGGCCACGCATGCCGAGACGCTAAAGGCGGAAAAACGGACGCTCCACGCCAAGACAAAAGCGGCGCTCAAGGGGGTGCTTGAGAGCGGTGCTCGCCTGCGTGGCCTTGCTGCCGATGCGTCGTTTCAAGAGATTGATCGCGAGGTCGATGCCGGGTTTGGAAACTTCTTTCGCGCCGTCGCCGCGCTCGCGGCGCTCTACAGCGGTACCCGCGTTCCGTTGACGCCCGAATTGCGCGCGCTCCACGATGCGGCGGCGGGCCTCGAAGACCTGCTGCGCAACCACGATCGGCGCCTCGTGCAGCTCCCCTACCGGGACCAGTACGACGCCATGCAGCGCATGATGACGACCCTCCAGAAGCCGGAAGCGACCGCCCCCCTCGCCGCCCTCGGCCTCACCCAGGCGGCGGCGCGCCTCGCAGCGTTGACCGACGCCTACGGCCGCGGGCTCGGCTTTTTGGAAACGAAATCCGAAGAGCCGACGGCGGCCATCGGCCCCTTCCAGGATGCCCTCGCGAAGCTGCTCATCCACGTGACGTCCGAGCACGATGGCGACGGGGAAGACGACCTTCGCATCCGCGCGCTGCTCCTCGGCCCCTACGAAGACGCCGTCGAGCGCGCCCGCGAAGCCGATGCCGCCGAACGGCGGAAGGCGCGAGCCAAGAAGATCAGCGGGTAACCGGTACCGGCACCGCTCGCCGCAAGGGAAGACGGGTACCTGCACCACCGGCCCGCAAGGGAAGACTGGTAGGTGCACCGCTCGCCGCAAGG
>JAAFHJ010000576.1 GCA_013298325.1 Myxococcales bacterium
CGAAGGGGCCGTCTTGGACCTTCTTGGTGCCTCCGCGGAGCGAGAGCGTGGTCGCGGTGCTCGTGGGCTGGAGCCAATCCGTGTCGACGAAGACCCCGGCCTGGCGCAAGGCGCCGATGTATTGCCCAAAGGCCTGCAAGCTCTGCTGCATGTCCTCCGGAGAGACGTTGGCGAAGTCCGATTCACGAGAATAAAGCATGAAGGTGTAGCGCATGAGAGGTTCCTATTTCTTTCTTGAATGGCGACTCTTGGAAGTCGTTGACGAGGTACACACGATTCGGGCGCGCGCGATCGAGGAGTCAGTGCGCGGCCCATACAAGACAGCGTTCGTTTCAGGTCTACGAGCGTGGCTTCGCTGCACGATCGAGGTTCGCGAGGCCGCGTTCGTAAATGGGGCCCAAGTAGCCATCCATCATCGTGCCGAAGACACGGCCGACCGGGTTGGCGCCGAATTCGGTCTCGGTCGCCCAGGTCACCTTGGTTTGGTTTCCCTCGGGCGTGAGCGTGAACGATTGAACCGGCTTGCCCATCGCGCCGAGGTCGATCTGCATCGTGACGGACTTGTTCTCCTCCATCGCGACGATGGTCTGCCGGCCTTCGGTGTCTTTCCCTTTGAACGCGAACGAGGCGCCCACGCCGCGGCTCGGCCCCGAAGGGGTGATGACGAGGTTCGGCTCGTCGTCCTTGTAGGGGTTGAACTTCTGAAAGCCCTCCGTGCTGGAGACCAACGCAAAGACCGTCTCCGGAGATGCGTCGATCGTGGCGCTTCGCTCGACCCGTCGCTTGCCGGGGAGCGCCGCCGTGACCACACCAACGAGGGCAAATGCCAAAGACGCAGCGACGATATAGTGACCCATGTGCTCTTCTCCTCACTCTCGGCGGCGCCAGGTCGAACCAACCTGGTGTTCTCCGCTTCGGGAACGTGACGGGTGAGGTGGCGCTCAATCGACATCGAGAGAAACTTTTCTTTTAGAGCACGTAAGGCGCCGTTTTTGCTGCGTATTCGGGCGAGGCGGGAGACGGCCGCGCGCCGGTGAGGTGGAGGCGAGGGGGGCGCGGCCCTCGGCTGCGGTGTGCCCGCATGCCGCGCTTGTCATGGATCCGAAGAGCATCGCTCGTTGCCTCCGGGGCATGGGCGAACCGACCGACGTCCCGAAGCGAACGCCGCCGCTCGGGACCGTGCCGCGCGGAGGGCGACGCTTTCCAGGCTGGCCGAAGGGGGGCAACCTCGCTCCCAATTCGGACGTGCGCTGGGCGAACGGAATGTGCTCAATGTAGCCCATGAACCTGACGCGCCTTCTCCCCTCGTTGGCATTCTTGCTTGCTTCCGCGCCGCTCTTCGCCTACGCCGAGGAGGCACCGAAAGCGCCCGAACGCCCCGAAGTAAAGACCACATACGCCGGGCGCATCTCCGCAGCGACGCGCGCTTCGTTCCCTGTCTCGAACGGCAACGTGTTCGCGGACTCTGTCGCCGGAGGCGGCCTCGAGTTGCAGGTCGGAGGGGGTGTCTTCCGCTACCACGCGGCGGCGATGATCGTGGGCACCGTAGACATGCTCGGCGCGCGCCTCGAGCCGCTCTCGTTCGGGTTCGGTTTTCCGATTTACGACAAGGGGGGGGCGCTCGTGGAATTCGAGCCGGTAATTCACCTGCTGAACCCTCAGCTCGTCGCGCCTACGAACGGGCGTGGAAGCCTGACTCCGAACCTCCGCGACACCGCGACGCTCCAGCTTTCTACCGGCGCGGACCTCCGCATCAACTTCTCGAAAGACAATTTTGTCATCGGCTTGTCTCCCGTCGGGTTCGATGCGCGCTGGCTCAATGCCGGCCTCGCTACCGGCGCGAGGAGCGAAGTGCTCGGTGGCCTCGACTACCAAGTTCGGTTCACCTTCGGGTACCAGTTCGGGGGCGCGGCGCGCGAGCACGAGTGCCCTGATGGCTCGAAGCTCCCTCTCGATGTGGATTGCCCCAAAGCCGTCGCCAAAGATGCAGACAAAGACGGCGTGAACGACGACGACGATGCGTGCCGAGACGTCGCGGGCGTGAAAACCGACGATCCGCGAACGAACGGCTGCCCCGCCGACGCGGACGGCGACGGCATCGCCGACAAGGACGACGCCTGCCCCGACAAGCGCGGCCCGCGCACCACCGACCCGAAGACCTCCGGCTGCCCCGTCGTCGGCGACTCCGACGGTGACGGCATCGTCGACACGAACGACGCGTGCCCCAGGGTTGCCGGTATCGCTTCGCCCGATCCGAAGGTGAACGGTTGCCCCGACCTCGACCCCGACAAGGACGGAATCGCGGGGGACAAGGACGCGTGCCCGAACGAGGCCGGCCACGCGGACCCCGATCCTGCCAAAAACGGCTGCCCGAAGGCCTTCCTTCAGGGCGGGGTCATCAAGATCATCGACCAAGTCAAGTTCCAGACGGGCTCCGCGACGATCGCGGCCGGCAAGGAGAACGACGAGACGCTCGACGCGGTGGTCGCGGTCCTCAAAGCTCACCCCGAGATTGCCGTGCTCAGCGTGGAAGGTCACACCGACAACCGTGGGTATGCCGACGCGAACAAGAATCTCAGCGCCGCGCGCGCTGCGTCCGTCGTCGACGCGCTCGTGAAGAAGGGCGTGGCCAAGAGTCGGCTTTCGAGCGTCGGATTCGGTCAGGAAAAACCGATCGCATCGAATGACACCGACGCGGGGCGCAAAGACAACCGCCGCGTCGAGTTCCATATCGTCAAGAAGTGACGTTACCGTGCGGGCACCGAGTTTCGCTCGGTGCCCACCTTCGGCGGCGAAGGCCACGACATTGCCATAGCGGCGAGCACGGAGAGGCTATTTGCCCTGACCTCGCGAAGGGCTGCGGCGTCACCGACTTCGAGCTGCCGCGCATTGCCGACGCGAAGGACCCGAATCCTGAAGGAAAGAGACGCGTGCATGCCGGCCTTGAAGGCGTGCACGAAGAGCCGTCCCACAACCCGCCGTTT
This sequence comes from Myxococcales bacterium, assembly GCA_013298325.1. GTDB lineage: Bacteria > Myxococcota_A > Polyangia > Polyangiales > Polyangiaceae > JAAFHJ01. Next base: position 2,985 of record JAAFHJ010000576.1, read on the forward strand.
CCGGCCATCGCGGGACCTCCCGGAACAATCGTCTGCCGCTGCGTTCAGGTCTGCCGCCCGAGCTCGATCCGAGGTAGCTCGTCCCTCATTGATGACGCCGACGGTCCCGCAATCAAGGATTCTGTCGGCAGGAGTCCCGAGCGCGATCCCCAGACCGCGGACGCCCACCGACTCCTCGAGATCGGCAAGTCGACGCTCGGAGGGCCTCGTCGCAGGTCATCGCGAGCCCATCTTCCCCGCGGAGCGGATCAGCACCCGGGACAGGGAGCGGTACGTTTCAGACTGAGCCGTGCGCGTGTTTCAAAATGTTTCAGCTCTGTTTCGCGGTCGGCCGCGAGCGCGCGCCTCGCGATCTCACGCCTTCGGGCGACCGTCGCTCTCCGTCGCCGCCCC
>JAAFHJ010000577.1 GCA_013298325.1 Myxococcales bacterium
TCGCGCCGAAGGCGACGACGACCGGGAGTACGCCGTGCTTCTTGACCGACCGTTTTAGCGCCGCGCTCCCGCGCACGGTCGGAGCCGGCTCGAAGGAGATGAACTGCTCTTCTGCGATCGACCGAAAGTTGGTGACGCTGAATTCGAGGATCATGGCCGTCCCTTGGCAGAGGGGGGCGCGAACGGCAAGCGGCGTGATCCCCCCCCGGAGCCCAGATCAGAACCCCGTTTGACCCTCCCGAACCCCTTTCGTTCCACAAACGTGAACGAACCTAGGTTCGCGACCCTCTACCGTTGCACAGAAGTGGACGAAGTCGGCCTCGCGATCCTCTTTTGTTGCACAGAAGTGAACGAAATAGGGTCCGCGACCCTTCAACGTTGCACAGAAGTGAACGAAAGAGGGGTCGCGACCCCGTTTCCTGGATCGCCGGGCTCTCGTTCTCGCCGACGCTCCGCGCCCTGAGGCGAAACGGCGCGCCGTCCTACAACTCTTGCCCCCGGCGCCAGACGGCACCGAGCCGACGTCATTTGCGCTGCCCTAGGAGAGATGTCGCGCTCCTGCGTGCTTTTGTCGCAAACGGTCTGTCGCTCGACGAGGGAGCCCGTTAATTTCGCGTCGATGGACCTCGTCAATCGCCTCGCCGCCGCCCACGAAACGCTCGCGAAAGCCCGCGGGTTGACGCTCGCCCCGACGGAAGTCACCGCCGAGGAACGGGCCGCCGGCGCCGCCCCCTGGCCCCTCGGTGAGGACGATCTCGCCGCCCTCGAAGAGATCGCCGGCTTCCCGTTTTCGCCGACGCTCCGCGCCCTGCTGACCACGTCGAACGCGCTCCCTGTTGGGGACGGGTACGGCGTTTATGGGGTGAGCGAATGGTCCGGCGGCTCGATTCTTGGGCGAAACCGCGAGATTGCGCAGGCGCGCGACGACTACGACTGGGACCTCCCCAAGCTCCTCGTCCTCAGCCACGACGAGGACTTCCGCGCCATCCAGGAAGACGGGACGGTCGTCGAAGTGTGTGGAAACGAAGGGAACATCGAAGCGACCTTCGGCCCCCTCGACGCGTGGATCGATCGCTACACAGATGCCGTCCTCGCCTACGCCGCCGCCGTCGTCGCCGCGAAGAACGACAGCTACGAGGTCCGCGAGGCGTTCCAGGAAGACCCGGAGATCGAATACGTCTGACGAGCGACGGGTGTTCGACGCATCGAACACCGCCGATGCGCACGTCGACCGGGGACCCCCGACCGACTCCCGGCAGTGTTCGACCGGTCGAACGCCTCGCGAGGAAGGTGTGCAAAAACGCAAAATCTGCACTTGGCATGTTGCGTGCAAGCTACACATCGCCGGTTGGGGCGGGGCGGAGACCAAAGGTCGGCGCCTTGGGCCCGCAAGTGGAGCGACTGCGTAAAGGATTCGGGGGAGTCGCCCGTGGTTGTACGCCGCGGGTCAGTCGCTACGTTTGCGGGCCCACAAGGGAAGGGGAGTGCTTACGGGTCAATACCGCCCTCGGAGGAGCGGGCGAGTTCGGCTTCCCAGAAGGCCCTTTGAGGGGCGAAGGGGTCGTCGGCCGCGGGGGCGCTTGGCGCCGGGACGCCTGCAGGAGCGGGCCGCGGACCGTCCGGGCGGAACAGCTGCTTCAGGCAGAGGACCGCCGTCGCGGCGACCTGGCTCCCGGTGCGAACCTGGAGGAGCTCGCGGAGGCCGATCGTCGCCGAAATCGCTGCCAAATCGCTCGCCGGGAGCGTGCAGATCGAGTTCTCCGGGGCTGTGTAGCAGCCGGGGTGCGAGGCGAACGCGCGGTCAAAAAGCGTGGTGCAGGCCGCTTCTCGGGCCGAGCCGCGCGCCGGAGTACCGGTGTCCGACGAAAATCCGCCCGTCGACTCCGCCGGGACGAGCGCCCGCTGCAAACAGAGCATCGTGCTGCGCATCCAGGCTTGGCCGCGGGGGCTGAGCGCCGTTCCGCGGAAGGCGGTGCAGAATTTCTCTCCAAATCCGAGCGCATAGCCGCCATCGCCGCAGGGGAGCACCCCGTCCACGCAGCGCGCGTAGAAGCCGCAGTGGTAGGGGAGCGGGGTCCGGCATGCGTCGACGGTCGCGTAGAGGGGCGCCCCACGGACGCAGGTACGGTCCCCCTGGCGACGCTCGATGGTGATTGCAGTTGCCGAAGCCGACCCCCTGCAAGCATCGGCGGCGCGGCGCGCTTCCGCTTCCGAGCAGTAGCGGACCAGCGAAGCGGCCCGACAGGAGACGCGCAACGCGTCCGCGTCGGGGGCAAGCGTAAAGTATGCCGATCCGTTGAGATCGGACTCGTCGCTCCCCCCCTCTTCCGCACTCCCGCAGGCCGCCGGCAGCACCAACAGCGGGACCAGCACAAACCACCGACGGAAGGGGGACGGCAGCGGTCGGCGGGAGGGCATGGCTGAGCCTAGGCCGGTTCCCGCGCAAAGTTCAACGGACGCCAAAAAAAAGCCCCCCGATCGCTCGGAGGGCGCGCTTTCCCGCGAAGGGAACGCCGGCTCAGGGGAACGCGGGGCATTTCTTCAGCACAACGTCCCCCGCGAACGGAGACGGCGTCCCCTCTTCGGAGGCCGCGTTGACCGTCGCGGTGATCTTGTCGCCATCGACCTTAAGGGAGATCGTCCCTTCAAAGCCGCTGGTCGCATTGGACACACCGCTCGGCTTCGACGCGTCTGCCGTCTTGTGAAGGTAGAAGACGGTGGCGTCGGCATCCGGCGCGAACGGTCCTGTAACGGCCCCCTTCTTCAGCTTCGCCGAATAGCCAAAAAGCGCGCGACCGCCGGTGGCAATCACTGCGGCGTCCTGGCTCTTCTGGTCCTTGAGCGCGCTGCACTCAATCGGCTTTTCCGTCACGAGAAACTCAAGGTCTCCCGATTCTTCCGTGACCCCTTTTTGAAGGATGATTCCGTAGGCGCCGCGGAACGGCGCACCGTCGATGGTGCCGACGACGGCCGGACCGACGGCTGCAGAGAGCTTTGCGGTTTCCGGAGTCGCAGCGGCCGGGTTACCGCCGCCACATGCAGCAAGGATCGGAAGAAGCGCAGCAAGATAGAGGTTGTTCATAGGGGGTCTCAAAAGGAGATGGTGTAGGAGTTGCCGGTGCGCACTTCGTAGCGAACAATCGCGAAGTTGTTGTGGACGACAATCATGTCTTTTTCCCCACGTTCGTCGAAGTCAAAGCCGCCGCGAAGCTGGAAGTTCTGCTGAAGGGCTCCATCGACATGGTTGTACCAGGTCGTCTTTTCGAAGCTGTTCGTCATGTCGTCGCGATTGCCGTTCGCGATGTCGACGCCGGTCATCGAAGTGCCGTTCCCGCCCCCGGTCGTCCACATCCGCTGACGCGTCG
>JAAFHJ010000578.1 GCA_013298325.1 Myxococcales bacterium
GGGCCGAGTTCGTCTTTGGTGAGAATGCCGTCACCATCGTCGTCGGTGTCGAGGGCGTCGATCTTGCCGTCGCCGTCGGTGTCGCGGGGCTTTTTGGGGTCGGCACCGATTTCGAGGCCGTCGGGAAGTCCGTCGCCATCGGAGTCGGCCTTGGTGGGGTCGGTGCCGAAGGTGATTTCGGCGACGTCGGTGACGCCGTCGCCATCGGTGTCCTGATCACACTTGAGGGAGTTGGGGTCGCATGCGGTCGCTCCTCGGCAGGGGTCTGCGGCGGGGTTGGGGGTGCAGGCATCGCCGAGGCTGAGTCCGCACTTTCCATCGGCTGCGCAGACAAGGCCGCGGCATTGGGCGTTTTGGGAACAGGCGTCTCCGTCGGCGAAGCCACACTTTCCGTCGGCGCCGAGCACACCGCTTCGGCACTCAGCGGCTCCGCCGGGCCCCGGTTGCTCGCCGTTCGCGCGGCCGCACTTACCATCGCCGCCCACCGCACCGGCGCGGCACTCAGCGGCTCCGCCGGGGCCGGGCTGTTCGCCGTTGGCTCGGCCACATTTCCCATCGGCCGCGAGTACGCCGCTGCGGCAAGCGGCCGGATTCGGCGCAGCCTCTCCGTTGGCACGCCCGCACTTCCCATCGGCGCCCACGACGCCTGAGCGACACTCGGCCGCTCCGCCTGCGCCGGGCTGCTCGCCGTTGGCCCGTCCACAGTTCCCATCGGCGCCGACCGCTCCGGCGCGACATGTCGACACACCGCCAACCGCGGGCGGGCTGCCGTTTGGAATCCCACAGATCCCGTCGGCCCCGCGCGCGCCCGAGCGGCATTCCGCGACCGCTGCGGCAGGTTCGCCATTGGCCTTTCCACAAACTCCGTCAGCACCGACGACCTTCGAGCGACATTCGGCGGCGCCACCCCCTCCAGGCCGTACGCCGTTCAGCAGCAGGCAGTAGCCGTCGGCGCCAACGACGTTCGGGACGCAAGCACCTGCGGCGGAGATCTGTCCGACGTAGAAGCCTCCGGGGCCGCCCGCGTTAAAAAATTTGACCTCAATAACGTTCTGTCCGGCGCGAAAATCGCCAACGAGGCGAACGGGAGTATTGTTGTCGAAGCCGATCCCACCAGCTACCTTTTGGACGCCGTTGATCGAAATTGCGCAGTCGTTGTCACATGCCGCGTTGATGTCGAGGGTCGTCGACGCCGGGTCGTACCCGTTCAAGCTGAACGTCGTCTGGACGGTAAACGTGGCCACGCTCGTATTTGTGTCGTCCGGATTCAAACCGAGCCAGCGGGCGCCCGCCGGCGGTGCAACCCAGGGCCCCGAAACCGGGTAGGCTGCTTCTTGTGCGGCGCTGAAGCGGAACAGGTTTGGGCCCGGGTAGACGGGATCGGTGCTCGCGACGACCTTCCAATGGGGGTCGGCCGCCCCCGGCGCGATGAGATTCCCGTCGTCGCCGACGCCGGTCGGGAAGAGGCCCGCGACGGGCGCCGCCTGGGCGGCTCGAGGCGTAGCGGCGACGAGCGCCCCTGCGACGATGGCGCTGCCAACCAACCGCTTCGAGGCGTAAACAAGGTGAGCTCGAACCGCAGGAGCGAAAATTGACTTCATGGAATCTCCTTGGTGAACGTGCAGCGGGCTCGTGCGCGTTTCTAAGAAGACTGTTGTGTCGTTATTCGAGTTGGGCGGCAACCAAAATCCTTCCCGAAATCTTACGTTGCCTCGTTCGCTCGCGTTCGCGGAACCGACCGACAAAAACGGCGACGGCGTTCCCGACTACTTGCAGTCCAACAAGACCGACACCGACGGCGACGGCCTCCCCGACGACGTCGAAAAGGCGCTCGGCACCGATTCGAACAAGGCCGCAAAGCCGATCGACACCGACGGCGATGGAAAGAGCGACGCCCTGACGACGATGATGACGGCGACGGCGTCCTGACCAACCAGGAAATCGCTGACGCAAAGGCAGCCAACGTCGGCGACGACGTCGATGGCGACGGAAAGAAGAACTGGGAGGACACCGATTCGAACGGCGACGGCACGCCCGACGGCCAACAGGTCGCCGACTCGGACGCCGACGGCATTCAGGATTATCTGGACATGAGCATCGCCAGCGGCTCCCTCGAAGGGGGCGGTGTTGCCCTCGGCTGCAGCGCGTCCGGCGACGCAGCGAACGGAAGCGGCTTGCTCTTCGCGGCCGGCCTCGCCCTCGTGTCCTTCTTCGGGCGCCTTCGTCGACGAAACGCGTAGCCGCGCATCTTGCGAGACGCAGAAGGCGCTTTATTTTTTTCGAAGCGAACGACCTTTGGCAGAGGAAGTTAACGCTTTGCGTCGACAGTGGCGCAACCAAAAATAATCGCTACGGCCGCGTTTGACTGCGCCGTTGCCGTTCGGCACGCATCGGCACATAGGAGGACTTTTGTCGGCGCGCTCGGGTCGTCGTAGCGCCAACCGCCACCGTCTGCACAATCCTGGCTGCGCGCGAGGACCTGCTTCGGCGTCCCATCGCCGGGATCGTACTGCACGTTGACGCGGGCCGGATCGAGCGTCTCCCCCGCAGGCGGCGGCGGCACCGAATATTCGCACGCGACCGCCTGCTGGCGAATGGCCGAAAGCGCGGTCGAGAGTTGCTGTTCGACGGCGCTCGGCGTCGTCACGAAGATCGGAGCGGTGGCCGCGCCAGCTGCCATGGTGGCCAAGTTCCCCTCGAGCGCCGCGTCGCCGAAGGAAAGGCCGATCACATGGGTGGCGATGCGGTCGTTGGTCCGCGCGCCGGCGAGAAGTACCCGAATATCCTCCGATATTGCGGAAGGCGACGGTCCTTCGCCGCAGTCTTGGGGCTGCCCATCGGTCACCACGATCAGGACGGTTCGGCCGCCGTCGCGGAGCGCAGCGTTCTGGGCACGAGCAAACGCCAACGCTTTTGCGACGGCATCACGCGTCGGAGTATTCCCTGTCGTGGGAGGCTGCGCGCGGAGGCGGCCCACGAGGGCGTCGGCGACGTCTGGCAGCGCGAGCTCCGCCCCCGTCGGCCCGCCGGGAGCGCCGCACGCGTCATCCGAGGGGAATGCCATGACGCTCGCGCTCGTGCCGCCTCCGGCGGCGGCGGCAAAGAACGTGGAGAGCGCGGGGAGCGCGCGGGCCCAACGCGTTGACGGGGCGCCGCAATCCCAAACTCCGTCCGTGGTTCGGAAACACATGCTTCCCGATCGGTCAACAAGTACAACGTAGTGAAGCGGCGTCTTGGTCGCCTGGGAGGTGGCGTCGGTGCAGCCAACGAAAGCGTTCGGGTCGAGGACAGAAGCGCCGCCGTCCCCCGTAGGGATGGCTAGGCCGCCGTCGGCGGCCTCCCCGCCGCCGTCGGTCGCGGCTGC
>JAAFHJ010000579.1 GCA_013298325.1 Myxococcales bacterium
CCTCGACATGGCGGCCCTCGCCTCGCGCCTTCAGCCGCGCAGCGCCCCGCCACCCCCGCCGAACTCCTTCGACTCGACGCTCCGGTCGGCGCCGCTTCCGCCCCCCGGCGAGCTGATGACGCCGCCGCCCCCCGCCTACTCGGGGACGAACCTCCCGGTACCTCCGCCCGCCTACTCGGCGGCCGCCCTCGTGCCACCTGCGCAGGCCTCCGGCTACCTTCCCGGCTACGCCGATCCGGTCGGCTATGTGCCGCCCGCGCTGACGGCCGCCTACCCGGCCGCCCCGCCGGTCGACGCGACCGCCGCCCAAGCCCAGCGCGTGCGCATGGGGGCGATCGGCGTCCTTGTCGTGATCGTGATCGCTCTATTTGCCAAATCTTTCGCGACTCCAGCGCCAATCCCCGTGGCGCCCACCGCGCCAGCGACCGCGACGGTTACAGCCCCCGCGAAGCCGCAGCCGCAGCCGCTGCCAACGGCGCCAATCACGGCGACGGCACTCCCCTTCGATGCCCTCCCGCTCGCAACGCCAAGTGCAGCGACGGCGACCATTCCGACCGCCAAACCGACGCCCCCGGCGCCGCCGCGACCAGTCCCGGCAACGCCGACGACAGCGACCGCAAAGCCGGTGACGACCGCGGCACCGACGTCGACGCCTCCGAAGCCGAAGCCGACCCCGAAGAACGGCGGCTCGATCCTTAACGACGCGTTGTAGCTGTCCGGCGCCGCAGGAGCGCCAGCAGCCCGAGCGCACCCAACGGCAGCAACCCCATAAAAGGATTCTCCTTTGCGGGACGCGGCGCTGCCGCACAGCCCCCCTCGGGGAGCGCCCCGTAGTTTGCCCGCCAGCCGTCGAGACCGATCGGGTAGGTGCGGGCGGAGGCGACCGCGACCCCGTCAAACAGCGGCGTCACGGTGATCGTCCGGGCCCCTTCGCCGGCGCTCGCCGTGACCGGGAAGCTGTAAAGCCCGGGCGCCCGGCGCTGGGGCGTCACGTAGCGGACCGCCTGCCCGGAGACCTTGAGCGCGACCTGGAGGCGCTGGGGATCGAAGAGATCGGCCGGACCCCCTTCCTCATTTCGGAGCTCGAGGAGGGCGTTGACGGCGCTCTCGTCGGGCGTCACGTAGGACTGGGCGAGCGTGAACCAGCAGCGGCCGGCCGCGGGGAGGGCGAGCTTCGGGTCGCGGCTCCGCGTGAGGGCGGTGACGGCACCGGCGACGTCGAGTTCTCCGGCGCCGTTCTGGTCGTCGAAGGGGGCAGCCCCTCGAAATCGCTGGGCTCCTGCTTGAAGGAGCGTCGTGACCTGGGCCTGCGTGAGGGTGGCGTCGGCCTGAAGAAGGAGCGCGGCGGCGCCAGCGACCGCAGGAGAGGCCATGCTGGTGCCGAGGGAGACGGCATGGCGGTCGTCGACCTGGAAGCAGGCGGTGTCGCGGACGCCGTTCTTGATGGGGCAGCTCGGGTCGGTAAAAATGCTGCGCGGCGATCCGGGGCGAGCCTGGTTGCTCATCGCGGCGACGACGATCCCGCCCGGGGCCGAGATCTCCGGCTTGGCGATGCCGTCGGCGTTCGGTCCTGCGCTCGAAAACCAGCAAATATCGCCAACTTGTGGCCGAGCGGAACTCCCCAGATAGACGCCGCCGGGCCCGTCGAGTTGGGGGACGCGGAGGGCGACGTCGGTCCCTGCTTGGCTCGTCCACTGGGCGCGGTTCATCGTGCAGCCGACGCCGAGGATCGACGGGTGGGCCGCCGGCGAGTTGATCGTCCCCGAACGCACGCCGTCGCGGAAACCGGCCGGCGTGCGCGTGTAGGGGCCGACGTCGCCGCCCGCCTGGAGGTTGAGTTCGGCATCGCCGTCCCCTTCGAGGACGATGTTGTAGGTGCCGCTCGGCCAGGCGCCCGCCCAGACGACCGCCGCCGCCCGCTGGGCATCGGGGATCACCGGGGTGCCGCTCCCGGTCGTGATGACGCTCGCGTTGTAGCCGGAGCGGTTGCGCCCTGCCTGCTCGCCGAGCCCCTGCGGGGAGATCCAGGTGCCGTCGGGCCCCTCAAGACCGACCTTCAGCGTCGCACCTTTCTTAAATTGTACCCATACTTGCACGGTCCCCGACTGGGCGCCGGACGTCGTCACCGGCACGCGCATCGTGCTGTGGCGATCGACGTGGACCGCCTGATGGACCGGCAGCTCGGCGATCGATCCGCTGTTCCCGGCGGCGGCGACGACGACGTGCCCTGGCTTGTCGTTGCCGACGTAGGAGGCGATCGCCTGCTCCCAGAGGAGCCCGCCATTGTGGGGGCCAAAGTCGGTGCCGAGGGAGAGGTTGGCGACGGCCGGCTTCTTGGCGTCGTCGGCGCGGTTGAAGATAAACTCAACGGCACGCAGAAGATTGTCGGTGTCAATCGCATCACTGTTGATGCCGCTCACGCGAACAATGACCAAATCGGCCTTCGGTGCGATCCCGCCGTAGGTGCCGTCGGCGCCGGCCGCGATCGAGGCAACGTGGCTCCCGTGGCCGACTTCATCGGTCGGTGCGACGCCGTTACCCCCCAAGATTTGCTGAATATCTGCCCGACTGTAGACAGCGCCCGCGATGACGCTCCCGTCGCTCCCGCGGAGGCCGAAGCGGCTCTCGAGATCGCTGTGGAGCTTCACCGGCGCCCGGGAAAAATCGAGCATCCATAGGACGCGCGTCGATCCATCGGCGTTGCGAAAATCGGGGTGAGTGACGTCGAGACCGGTGTCGGCAACGCCGACGATCACGCCGGTCCCGTCGAGGCCAGCCGCCCGCGCGACGTCGACGCGCGCCGAGGAATGGATCTGATTGTTGAGGAGCTTCACCGGAAAGGCGAGTTCGCCGGCGACCGCCGGATGCCCCGCTTGAAAGCGGGAGATCGCCCCCCAGCCGGAGGCGCGCCCAAAGCCGGGGGCCGCCGGGAGGAGCCCCAAGCTGGCTGCGTCTTGGCCGGCCGGGAGGGCAAAAAGTGCCGTCGGAACGCCAGTTTGTGGAGCGACGAGCGCGGCGGTCGCCTCCTGCCCCAGCGTCGCCGCAAGGCGCCCCGGATCGAGGGGACTGACCGGCGCGGCGGGCGTCTCCCCATGAACGGTCGTCGCGGCGAGAAGGAAAACAAGAGCGGCAAGGACACCGGGCGAGCGACGCATCCGCGCGTTCTACCCGATCTTCCCGGCGAGGACCCGACGAGACTCCGGGTATCGCGCTCGGGTATCTCGGTCTGGTACCCACCGCATCCCCAACGAGACTCCCGGTATCTCCCACGAGAACCCGCCGCATCCCTGTCTCGACTCCCGGTATCGCGCTCCGGTACCCGCCGCATCCCTGTCGAGACTCCCGGTATCGCGCTCCGAT
>JAAFHJ010000057.1:0-1563 GCA_013298325.1 Myxococcales bacterium
TTGCTCATCCCCTTGCGCCATTTGTCCATGGGCCGGAGTGGGGCGAAAAGTTCAATGTTTTGGAAGCCGGCCGAGTCGGTGCCATCGTCGGGGCGGCCGAGCTGAGAGACGACCGTTTCGATCTCCGGGCGGCTCCGATTTGCGTCGGTGCACTCGCCGGTCTTCGGGCAGCCGCGGACGATGTCCCGCATCCGGCCGACGTATTTCGCCGATTGTTCGAGGGAGATCGACGTCGGCAGCGTCACGCGGATCCAGAAGTTCCCTTCTTCTAATTTGGGAAGAAATTCGCCACCCAAGAAGGGGAAGGCGGCAAGACCGATGGCGACGACGAGCCCCCCGACGGCGACCGCTTGCGCCGGCGCACGGCCGACCCAACGGAGCAGGGGGGCGTCGAGGCGGTTCACCGTCCGCATCACGAAGCTGTCCTTCTCCTCTTCGTCCTTGGAGAGGAAGCTCGCGCAAAGCGTCGGTGTCGCCGTGAGTGCGAGGAAGATCGCGCCGCCGATGGCGAGCGCGTAGGTCTTTGCCAGCGGCGCGAAGATGACGCCGGCGACGCCGGTCATCGTAAACAGCGGAAAAAAGGCGACGCCGAGGATGATCGTCGAGAAGAGCAGCGGTCGCGAGACTTCGGCCGCCCCGGCGAGGATGCGGTCGTGCAGCGATCCACGCCCGTGATTCCCGAGGTGGCGGAAAATGCTTTCCACCACGATGACCGTCGAGTCGACGACGATGCCGAAGTCGACGGCGCCGAGGGAGATCAGGTTCGCTTGCGTCTTCGAAGCGACCATTCCGCTGAAGGCGACACAAAGGGCCAATGGAATATTGATCGCGGTAATCAATGCCGCTTTCGTGTGCCCAAGAAACGCCCAAAGAACGAAGAAGACCAGCACCATCCCGACGACGAGGTTCTCGAGAACGGTGTGCGTCGTCGTCTCGACGAGGGCGCCGCGGTCGTAGTAGGGGACGACGTCCATCCCCGGCGGGAGGAGATGATTCTTCCGAATCGCGTCTACTTTCGAGTGGATACCGGTGAGCGTCGCCTTGGTCTCCTCGCCGTAGCGCATCAAGACGACCCCTTGGACGGCGTCGCCGTCGCCATCGTGGCCGACGATGCCGAGGCGCGGTGCCGCCCCAAGATGGACCGTCGCGACGTCCTTCACGCGGACCGGAACGCCGTCGCGCGCAGAAATTACAACGTCTTCGATGTCGTGGACGTTCTTCACGAGCCCGACGCCACGGACCGTATACGCCTGCTCGCCGAGGGAGAGGCGTTGCCCACCAACGTTGCGGTTTGCGTTCGCCACCGCCGTCATCAATTCGGGAAGTGTGACCGAATGGCTGCGCAGTCGGAAGGGATCGACCTCCACCTGATACTGCTTCGTCTCTCCACCGAACGAGACGACGTCCACGACACCGGGGACCTGCTTGAATTGCCGTTCTAGGATCCAGTCTTGGGCCGTTTTGAGTTCGGCGAGCGTGTATCCCTTTCCGACGACCTGGTACCTGAAGACCTCCCCGATCGCGTTCCACGGCGAAATTTCCGCGGTCACGCCGTTCGGGAGG
>JAAFHJ010000057.1:1573-15149 GCA_013298325.1 Myxococcales bacterium
CTCGATGCTCCAGGAGAAATAGCATTTAACATCGGCGAGTCCGAAGAGCGACTGGCTCCGCACGTGCACAAGACCCGGCATTCCGGCGAGCTGGGTTTCCAGCGGAATTGTGACGTAGCGCTCCACGTCCTCTGCGCTCATCCCGTTCGGCAACGCGATGACTTCGACAAGAGGCGGGACCGGGTTCGGATAGGCCTCGATGTCGAGTTGTCGATAGGAAAAAATCCCTGCGACGACGAGCGCTGCCGTAAATAGGTAGGCGACGAAAGGGTTTTTGAGTGCCGCGCGAACGAGGGCTGAAATCACGATTCATCCATCCCTGAGAGCAGGATGGCGCCGTTGCTGACGTAGCGATTCCCCTTTTGAAGGCCGTGGGTAATCGTGAGCCACTTGCTCCCCTCGGTCTCGTCAATGATGACCGGCATCCGCTCAAAGACCCGCCGTCCGTCGGGGCGCGGCTCCTTCTCCACGAACACGACCGTCTTGTCCCCGACGCGGACGACGGCGCTCCGCGGGACGGCGAGTGCCTTCTTTTCGTCGACGGTGATCGCCGCCGTCGCATACATCTCCGGCTTGAGCGCGAGGCCCGGATTGTCGAAATTCATTCGAATTTTTGCGGTGCGGGACTCCTTGTCGAGGACGCCAGAGACCCACGCGATCTTCCCGTCGAAGACTCTGTCTGGGTAGGCCATGACCTTCACCGAGACGCGCGTCCCCGCGTGCACGCGGGCGAGGTCCTGCTCGTACACGTCGGCGACGACCCAGACCTTGTCGAGCTGACCGACGGTGAACAGCTCCAGGGCAGTCCCCCCCGAATACTGGCCCTGAATCTCCATGCCTGGGGAGACGGTCCGTGCGACGACTTCTCCATCAATTTCAGCACGTAGTGTGAACGTCTGCGTCACCGCATCGAAGCTGCCGGCTCGCAGAAGGCTTACCTTCTGCTTGGCTCGATCGAGTTCTGCCTTTGATTTGCGGTAGGAATCCTCGGATTGTTCGTAGTCACGCTGGGACGAAGCATGGGCCGCAAGCAGCTCCTTCTGCCGTTCTAAATCGTGCTGGGCGGCGACGATATCGGCCTGCGCCTTATTCACATCTGAGGAGGCGAGCCCGATCTCGGGAGACTCGATCACCGCGAGAACGTCCCCCTTCTTGACCTTGTCTCCGAGCTGGGCGGCGATCCGCGTCACTCGCCCAGAAACCGGCGAATACACGTGAGAAATGTGGGCATCGTCGAAGGTGACCTTCCCGGACGTGAGGATCGTGTCGTCGACGTTCTCCTCCCCCAAAATCTGGGTCTCGATGTGCGCCTCTTCGCCCTGAACGTGCGTCAGAAACAAAAGGCCTTTTTCTGCAGTCTCCGCCGGTGCAGATTCATGCTTCGTGCAGGCAATCAGCGAGGAAATGATGGCGAAACGAGCAAGGATCCTGAGCGAACGCATCATTTGGAAAACTCCGTGCCAGTCGCCGCTTCGAGCGCAAATACCTGCGCCCAGAACTCGACCATCGCTTCGTTCAATTCACGATTTGCCGTCGCATAGGTGCGCTGGGCATCGAGCCAATCCATCAGCGGTGCCGCGCCCCGGTCGTACTGGGCACGCACGACGTCGAGCGCTTTCTTTCGCGCGGGAAGGAGTTGGTCCCGCATCCGGACGACGCGGCTTCGGGCGGCGACGAAGCCTCCGAGGCCTGAATTCACGTCGGCGAGCACCGCCGCTTCCGCGCGTGCGAGGCCCCAGGTCGCCGCTTCACCGTCGGCGGCCGCCCGCTCGATTTCCCCTTGGCGCTGCGAAAATACCGGGAGAACTGCCGTTAGAGCGACGGCGACCGTCGGCGGTTGGATCGATTGAGCGCCGTCGGTGCCTTGCTGCTGGTACTGGACGCCGACTGCGACGTCCGGAAAGACCGCGCGACGGGCGAGTGCACCGGACGCTTGGGCGCGTCGGCCTGCAGCGGCGGCAACGACGAGGTCGGGGCGATGGTCGAGGGCGCTCTTGAAGAGGCCCTCTTGGGTTGCGTTTGCAAGCTCGGGCGGCACACGAAAATCGAGTTCTGCCGGATCAATCTCCGGGACGGCGCCCCCGCGAATACCTAATAAAAAACCGAGGCTTGCGCGGTTTGCGGCGAGGGTTGCCTTGGCGACATCGACCTGGGTCGCGGCGTCGAAGTGCTCCGCCTCCACGCGGGCCAGCTCCCCTTCGTTGATGACCTGGGGGAAGCGCACCTTCGCGAGGGCGGCGGCGCTGGCGAGGGATGCCTCCTGGGTCTCCGCAAACTGGACGGCCCGCATCGCGAGGGCGACCTGCGCGTAGGCCGCTTTTGTCTGCGCGACGACGATCCGCTCGACATCTTTTCGCGATGCGCTCGCACCGTCCACCGCTGCCCGCGCAACATCCATGCGTAATGCACGCTTTCCGGCGAGCACGTCAAAGAGGAGGCCCTGGTCAGAGGCGCCGACCACGTACTGCCACGGGGAACAGCCGGTGCAGCCGTCGGGGCGGGTGTATTTTACCGCTTTCCCGAAACCGACGGTAATCGCAGGGTTTTGCAACGCTTCTGCCGTGCGGACGTCCGCTTCTGCACCACGCCGCTGGGCATCGGCCACCAGCACATCAAGGCCGCGCGTCCGAGCCAGTTCGGCCGCCTTGGCCAGCGTAAGGGGGGCTTTGGAAGGGGCGCCGCCGCCGGCCCCCGGAAGGTCGGCCGGCGGCGTCGGCTCGGCAAACGCGCCGTTGGGGGCGAGGACCAAAGCGAGAAAGGTCGCAACGGAGGCGGCGAAGCAAAGCGGCATTCGAGGCATGGGCCTGCGCTTAGTCGGAGGACCGACGGCGCGCATGAAGCAGTCGTGAATGATTCGTAACGCCCCCCGAAAATTCCGGAAATGGCCGTTTTTCATCGGCTTCGCTGGGGCGCTACAACTCTAACGACGATATGAAGGTTCCGTTAGGCAGCCACCGGGAGCGAACCTTTGGGCTACGGTCGGCCTCGTGAAAGTTCTCGTTGTCGAAGACGATGAAAAAGTCGGTCGGTTCCTGGTCCGCGTCCTTGGCGAGGAGGGGTACACCGTCGACTTGGTCAAAAATGCCGCCGATGCCATTCGCCAGGGGGGCACCGGTCTCTACGACCTCCTCGTCGTCGACTGGATGTTGCCCGACGGCGATGGCCTTGAAGTCATTCGCGATCTTCGGAAATCGGGCGGCATCACCCCCGTCCTGATGCTCACCGCGCGCGGCGAGACGAAGGAGAAGGTCATTGGCCTCGATGCGGGCGCCGACGACTACCTCGTCAAACCGTTTGAAGTTGAAGAATTCGTCGCCCGTGTGCGCGCACTCATTCGGCGTACCCATGGTTTTGCGAGGCTCCGCTGCGGAGAGCTCGAAGTCGATCGCGTCGCCCATCGGGTCACACTCAAGAACGAGCCACTCTACGTAACTACCCGAGAGTACGCGCTTCTTCTGCACTTGCTCCACAAGGTCGACAAGGTCTCCACGCGGAGCGAGCTCCTCGCACAGGTGTGGGAAACGAGCTTTGATCCTGGCTCGAATCTCGTCGAAGTACATGTGAGCCGCCTTCGCGAGAAGCTCGGCGATTGTGCCTGGATGATCGAGACGGTTCGCGGCGTCGGCTACCGATTGCGCTCCACTCACCCCGGCTGATTTGTGCCCAACTCGGCCTCGGCAAATGGCGCTTCCCGACGTGGCGCTCCCGGTCTCTCGTTTCGCGCCCGCCTCTTCTATTCGCTGACGGTCCTCCTCGTCGTCACGCTCGGCGGCGCGTTCGCCTCGGTGCATACCGTGGTGTCGCGCTCGGAAATGCGCAAATTTGATGAGGAACTCCTCGTCGAAGCCCACGAGGAGGCGGTCGGACGCGCCCTCCTCCACGACGAGCACGCGGAAAGGGTCGACGACATCCTCGGCCCGGGCGAGTCGATCGCCGAGGAGAAGCTGGTCTTCGTCTTTGGCAAAGATGCGAGCCTCCATGCGGCAAACGGCTCCGCCAAGGCGTGTACGCCGCTCGTCGAGACCGTCTTTGCCCACGAGCGGCGCGAGCCCTTTGACGTCGCCATCTGCGGGCGCCGTATGCGCGCGGTATTTGTCGGTTTTCAGGCCCACGCGGGGGACCGCCTCCTCCTTGCGCGCCCCCGAGAAGAGCTCGATCGCGACGCTCGTTACCTCGCCCAGACGATGCTCATTGCGCTCGCCTGTGCCATCGCGCTTGCCGCCGTCACCGCATGGCTCGTGGTGCGCGCGCTCACCCGAGACACCGAGCGTATCGGCGAGATTACCCACCGCGTTCAATCGGGAGATCTCTCCGCACGCGTCGCCTCGCGCTCCAATATCCCCGAGCTCCGCCGGCTCGCTGACGACGTCGACGGCATGATCGCCCGCCTCGCCGCACTGGTCGTCTCCCAGGAACGCTTCATCGCCCACGCCGCCCACGAACTGCGATCGCCGCTCACCACGCTCTATGGAGAGCTCTCGCTCGCCCTTCGGAAACCGCGTACTGCCGAAGAATATCGGGAGTTTATCGATGAAGCGCTCGCGTCCTCGCGGCGCCTCAAGGCGCTCGCCGAAGACCTCCTCGCCCTCGCGCGGATCGGCGCCGACGCGACCGGCGACATCTTGCTCCTTCCGGTTACGATCCGTGCCCTCGTCGCCAACGTCTTGAACGACCTCCGCGCCAGCATCACCGCCAAGGGGATCACCATCGACGTTGCGCTGCCTGACGCGTCCATCATCGCGCGCGAGCGTGATCTTGAGCGCCTGTTCCGGAACCTCCTCGAGAACGCCCTTCGTCACACGCCTGAAGGGGGCACGATTCGCGTCGGCGGCGAAGTGCGCGGCGAGACGGTGATCGTCACCGTCGAAGACAGCGGCGAAGGGGTCCCTGAGACGGAGCGCGAACGGATTTTTGAGCCCTTCTACCGCGGGGCCAAAACCCGCGGCGAAGAGATGACCGGCACCGGACTTGGCCTCGCCATTGTCCGCGAAATTGCACGCGTTCATGGCGGCGAAGTGTCCGTCTCGGCGGCCCGCCCCTTTGCGAATTCGGCGGGAGGTGGCGCATGCTTCCAGGTTTCGCTCCCCGCCGCAGAGCAGTAAGGCGAGACCGTGGCATCTCCGTCGGATCCCCCTCCGCTTTTCGCGCGGCGCCGCCTTCTCGCGGGGGTCGGCGGTTTCGTTGTCGTCGCGGGCCTCGCCGCGCTCGCCCTCCGGCGCCCGTTTCCGTCGGACCATACCCCGGAGGGGGCTTGGCTCCGCATCGCCCTCGCCATCCACAAGCAGCGCCTCGAAGACGCCTTCGCGTACCTCGAGACGGAAGCCCAGTGGGCGAGCTTTTCCGTAGGAAAATCGCATGCAAAGGCGTTGTCCCTTGCCGCCTCTTTCCCCGTCGACGAGCAGGCAGCGATCCGTGAACGCTACACCCGTTTTGGGAGCCATCCGGACGGCCCCGAGGTCTTCGCCGCCTTCGGCAAAGACCACCATTTTGAGACGCGCCTGAAGAAGGACCTGTCCGGCGTCGGCCACGTCGAAATCGACGGTGAGCGGGCGACGGTCGTCACCGCCCGAGGGACGCGCCACCCCTTCCGCCGCCGCGAAAACGGCATTTGGGGCCTCACCATCTTCACGGGTGAACTCCTCGCCGAGAGCCGTCGCGCCGCCCGAGATCTTGAAGCGCTTGAAAAGAGCGCTGCCGATTTCGCGCGCCTAAAACCGTGATTCAGTCGTCGTACTCGATCGGCAGTCCGGCGTCTCTCCAGCCCCGTTCAAGCACCCGGCCAAAGCCGTCGCGGCGCCCTGCATAGCCGGCCCGGAACTCGACGACGTCGGCATAGCCCGCCTCCAGAAGTGCATGGGCCGCTGCAAAGCTGCGTACACCTTTTTCGCAGGCAACAACGATGGTTTGCGAGCGAACGGGGAGACGAGCTTCGACCCGCGCCACGAAATGAAGCGCCTCGGCGGGGACGTTGATCGCCCCCACCGGACGGCCCGCCTCAAACTCCTCATCGCTCCGGACGTCGAGGTAGATCGCCCCCGCAGCGAGCATCGCGACGACCTCGTCGATGGAGACGCGGCGAAGCGTATTCAATGGCGATTCTTCCGCACTCAATGGCGCTTCTCTACCGGCAGACCGGCGTTGCAGCGACGGCCATCCCCGCCGCTTGACGGAGGTCGGCGCGGACGTTCGGGTCTTTGATGGCGGCCAGTTCCTTGCGGGCGTCGCCGTCGGCGAAGCGGCCGAGGGCGAGGGCCGACGCCTTCGCCGTCTCGATCTGCGCTTCGGTGGCGAGGGGGAGGGCACCGTCGATCGCCGTGCGGCGGAGCACACCGATCGCCTCGTGATCGCAGGAATTTCCGAGGGCGGTCGCCGCCGCACCGCGCACGCTGGGGTCCTCGTTCTCGTTCCCCAGGAGCTCGCGGAGGCGCTTGCTTGTCGGGGCGGTCTCCGCGATCCCCGACGAAAAGCGGGTTGCAAAGGCCTGGGCCGCCGTGCCGCGGACGCGCGTCGAGCGGGCGCTCAGCGCCGCCAGGAGCGCTTGGTCGACCTGCTCGGAGGGGCCGGCGCTGGCGAGGAGGTCGACGGCACCGACCTGCACGAACGGAAACGGATCGTCGGTGGCGAGCTTGGCGAGGGCCGGCGGCGTTAGCGCGGCGCGCCCTGCCGGATTGAAGCCGCCATGAAGGCTCGCGAGCGCCGTCGCCCGCACCCGCGGATTGCTGTCGGCAACGGCCGCCACGAGCTCCTCGCACACGACGTTTGCGCACAGGGCCGCTGCGCGCTCGCGGATCCACGGCTCCTGTGCTTCCTTTACGAGGGAATTTAGCTTCTTACGAGCATCCTCGTCGCCGCTGGTCGCCAGCTCGGCGAGGCCCGGCAGTAGCAAATAGCGGGCATCTTCGTCGCCTCCGAGCCCGGCAAACAATCGAGCTTTCCCGGCGGGGCCCGCATCCTTCAAATGGCCAAGAAGCGTCCGCGTCGCATCGAAGTTCGCCGCATCGGTGCTCGGTTTGAGTGCAAACTGCAACCATGCCGCGGCCGGATCGGGGGCGCGGTCGAGGGCGTGGGCGAGGGCGCTCCGGACGGTCGCACGTGCTTTTGCGTCACCTACGCCGAGGCGCGCCGGCAGCAATTCACGAGCAAGTTCCGGTGAGACGCGTGCCAGAAGCGGCACGGCGCGCGGCCCAGCGTCCGGGTCTTCGCTGGCCTTTGCGAGGTCCTTGGCGACGCGCTTGCCGCAGCGGCCGACGACCGCTTCTGCGCGGCTCGCGAGCTCTTTGTCGGGCGACGCAAGGGCGCCGATCAGCACGTCGCCCAGCTCTTCGCAGGGCTTTTCGGTCACCACCGCCGCAAAGCGCTCTGCGGAGACGGGGGGGGCGCCGGCCAACACTCCAGCGAGACCAAGACCAAGAACAACCGAGAGGGCCATCGCCCCTTCGGTACACCGAAACGGGGCGCCGAACGGTGATTTGCGCGCCGGACATCGCGTAGCCCCCGCCCGGCGAGCCGCCGGATCCGAGAACGCGGCCCTTCTGTCGGCCGGAATTTGGCCGCCGGCCGAACGGCTGCGTAGGTAGCGGTCCCGATGCGACATTCGTCTTTGCCCGTTCTGATCCTCGCGTGTGCGCCGCTCTTCGCTGGCGCGGTGGCTTGCAAGGCGGGGGACGCAAAGACGGTTGAAAATAGCGTAAATTCGGCGCTTTCAGCGACAGGCCTCGCGCCCCAGGCCCCCGCGACCGGGGCTGCCTCGGCGAGTGCGTCGGCGCCGACGACCGCCGCCTCCGAGGACGACGAGCCGAGCATGGACGTCGGCGACGACGCGATCGTCGCGAAGAAGTTCCTTCGCGGGCCGGCCGCCGGCGGCGAAGGCTGGAAGCTCGACCTCGCCCAGCTCCAGCCGGCCGGCGACGAGTACGTGACGGCGCTCGCCGCTCCGAGCGAAGGGACCGCCCACCTCACCGTCGATGCAACCCTTCAAAAGACCGCGGAAAAACTGCTCGCCGAGTACGAAATTCCTGAGGCTTCCATCGTCCTCGTCCGCCCCCGCGACGGCAAAATATTGGTGTATGCTTCACGCATTGCCACCGGCAGGACGAAGCGCGATTTGAACGTCGAAGCGTCGGCGCCATCGGCGAGCCTCTTCAAGATCATCACCGGGACCGCCCTCGTCGATCACGCCGGCCTCGGCCCGGAGACGCCGCAGTGTTGGTCGGGCGGCATGCACCGCATCCAAGAGCGTGATCTTCAAGCCGATCCGAAGCGCGACACCCTCTGCACGACGCTCGCTGGCGCGATGGGCCACAGCACAAATACCGTCTTTGCGCGGCTCGCCTCCCAGAAGCTCACGCCGACGTCCCTCGGCGAGACGGCGCGCGCCTACCGCTACGGATCGGCGCTCCCCTTCGACGTGCCCGTGGAGCCGTCTGCTCTTCAAATTCCGGAAGAAACCTTAGGGTTTGCGCGCACCGCCGCCGGCTTCTGGAACACGACCTTGAGCCCGCTCCACGCCGCCTGGATCGCGTCGGTCGTCGCCAACGGCGGGGAAGGGGTGCGCCCCTACGTCGTCGCCTCCCTCGAGAGCGGCGGAAAGACGATGTATACTGCACCGGAGTCGCGACCCCTCGGCCGCATCATCAGCGCGCGCACCGCCGAGCAGGTCACCCGCATGATGGAAAACACCGTCGCCGAGGGGACGAGCCGCAAGGCCTTCCACGATCCGCGCGGCAAGAGCTTCTTCCCCCAGCTCCCGATCGCCGGAAAGACCGGCACGCTGACCGACGAAAAAGCAGGCCGTTTTTATACGTGGTTTTCAGGGTTTGCGCCGAGCAGGCCGGTGGCCAACGTGGAGCCGGTCGCGATCGCGGTGCTCGCCGTCAATGGTGCCAACTGGAAAGTCAAAGCGAACACCGTCGCCCGCGAGGTGCTGCGCGCCTATTTCGCCGGCCAAGACGTCCCCGGAGTGACGGCGCCGACGGCCGGGAAGGCAAAAGCGACGAAGAACGTCGCCGCGGCGACCACGAAGAAGAAGCACTGAGCGGTTGCCAGGTTTGCGTCCGGTGAAGTAGCGAGGCGCCCCTGATGAGCAGCGGGCCGCAATCCGGGGAACACCTGAACTCCGTCCGAGAGCGGCGCGGCTGCATCGAGGTCGTGTGCGGCTCGATGTTCAGCGGCAAGACGGAAGAACTCCTCCGCCGGATCAAGCGGGCACGGCTCGCCAAGCAGCCGGTATTGCTCTTTAAACCGCGGGTCGACAACCGCTACGACGACACGAAGGTCGTCACCCACGAGGGGCTCGCCGGCGACGCGGAGCCGGTCGCCACTCCGGCCGACCTCCTCGCGCGCGTCCCGGAGGGGACGGCGGTTGTCGGCATCGACGAAGTGCAGTTCTTCGACACCGAGATTGTCAACGTCGCGGAAAAGCTCGCGAATGCCGGTGTGCGCGTCATCTGCGCCGGCCTCGACCAGGACTACCTCGGTCGGCCCTTTGGGCCGATGCCGGCGCTCATGGCCTCCGCCGAGTTCGTCACGAAGCTCCACGCCATCTGCCAGAAGTGCGGCGGCCTCGCCTCACGCTCCCAGCGGCTCGTGGCGAGCGAAGGGCAGCTTTTCGTCGGAGGCGCGGCCGCCTACGAAGCCCGCTGCCGGCATTGCTGGGTCTCCGGCGTCGAAAAAGGGCGCTGAACCCTCTCCCGACGCCGGACTCGCCGTTTCCTCACCGGGGGGCTACTCGGTCGGCGTAGCCCCTTCTTCCGTCGCCGCCGCGAGGACGAGGACATTGGTCGGCAAGGTGCGTGTAACGCCATCGTCAAAGTCGACGGTGGCACGAACGTTTCGACCATTGACGCTCACCGCATCGGTGACAACGCCCGGTCCAAACTTGGAATGAAGGACCCGATCTTCGACGTCGATCTCCTCGGGGCGTCCCGTCGGAGCCTTGAAGGCGAGGGCGGCTGCCGAGCGGACCTCCTGGAGGCGTTTCGCCGCATCAGCAGAACCATCGTTTGCGCGTTTCATGAGGATATTTACTGCATCGGCCTCACGGCCGAGCGCCTGAAAAAGGGTGGCACGCAGGAGGTCGTCGGGGAGGTCGTCGAGCCCTTCCAGCTCGCGTAGGGCAGTCTCGTAGGCGCGGCGTTTCCGAAAGATCTCCGCGCGCTTCAATCGTGAAATCGTGCTCCGTTGAACTCGTGTGAGTTCCGGATGAATCGTGGTTCCGAGGAATACGGTCGCCCCAAGATCAACGGCGATGATCTCCCCCGCATCGTTCGTCGTCATGTACGGACGCTTCTCCTCCTCGGCGGCCTGCGCGTCGGCGACGACGGCGGCGAGGTCTTCGAGGGCCTCATCGACGAGACTCTCGGTCTGCGTCGCAATGAGCCCACGAAGGTAGCGGGCATGCATCGCAAACCAGGCGACCGGGATTTTGTAGCCATCCTGGTCGGTTCCGGCGGTGAGCGCGGCGAGGGCATCGGCATCTTCCGCAGCCGCCGAGGGGAGGCCCCGGGCGAGGCGGAGTTCCGCGCGAACCGCGAGGGCTGCGGCACGCTCCGGGAGGGCCGGGTCTTCCAGCGCGCGGGAAAGGTGTCGCTCGGCTTCCTCGTTGCGCCGCAGAAATGCGAGGGAAAATCCGAGTTCTACCGCGTCGGCGCTCGCCAGTGTTTCTGGGATCGGAACCCCCCGTTGCCGCACCCGATTCTCAAGATCGGGGTACCGTCGGATCCGCGCGAGCCGCGTCTTTACGATCTGGAGCGGCGCGGCGAGGGCGTCCCAGGGGGTGCCATTTGGAAGGGCCGCCAGCGAATCTGGGGCCGCATCATCGATGGCACCGACGAGAATCCATTCGTTTTTCCAAGCAAATGTGGCGACCCAGGAGCTCGTCCCCAGCTCGACGTAGGCGTAGAGGAACTCCCCATCGCTCGCGAGAATTCGCGCCCCCGCCTGCCGCACCTTCCCCGGTCGCTCTAGGGTTACGTAGGCCTGCGCGAAGCGTGGAAACGAACGCCGCACCCCCAACGAACCGCGCTCATAGGTTTCGAGAAGCTTCATTGGGGGCTCAACACCAGCAGGGCGTTACGGGCAGTACCCGGCGTCCGGGCAGCTCCCATCGGCGTTTCGTGGGCGTGTTTGTTTGCAGCCAGCGAGGGCCGAAAAGGTATTTGAGGGGAGAAGGTCGACCATCGCTGCCGAGTAGGCATGATCGATCCCATCACCGGCGCTGTCGCGGAACGTCGAGTGGGTGACAAACGGGCTGGCCGGGGCGCCGTAGAGGGCGAGCGCCGCGTCTTCGTTCTTGCTGAAGGCGCCTTTCCCCGCGGGATCGCAATGAAAACTGTTGGCCTGCGAGGGGCCACCGGCGTGGGCGACGGTGACGTAATCGAGGCGACTCGCCGCCGTCGGCGCCGCGCGGAACACGATCCCGCGCCAGCTTCCTGCCGTCGCCGTCGCGCCTTCAAAGGTGATTGGTGCCGCCGCAGTGCCGACGGCGATGAGCGTCCCATTCGAGGTGTCGACGTCCGGACTTGCGGTCGTTCGTCGCGTGTTCAAAAGAACATTTCCGCCGGAAGAGACGCGAATGTTCACGCCGGGATCGACGGTCCAGGTGACTTCCGGGGCATCTTTCGCCGTCTCGCCGATCGTAAGCGCGCTGATCCGGTAGGGGACTCCGCGGGCCGGGTAGCGGGTGCTTTCGTCCATCGGCAGGGCCGAGTCGACGAAGATTTCGTCGGTGCCGTTGCCCGTATAGACGCCGCTCGGAAGGCTCCCCGCGAGCTTGGCGGTCACACGGACAGGGCCGGCGGTTGCGCCGGAAATGCTAAGATTTTGAGAGGATGCGGCGATTGCGGCGTCCCCCCGAAGCGACAGGCCGAACGTTGCCGAACCGGCGATCGTGACGTGGTCGGCGACGAAGGCTTCTCGGCGCTTGGCACCTTCGCCGCGGAGGTCGACCATGCCGAACGTCGTCGCGCTGATCGCGCCGCCGTTTCGAACCGTTGTGTAGGCGAGATCGAGGCTGCCTCCATCGATGTAGAGTGCACCAAATGGCTTCGCCGCGTCGCTTGCTTCGATGAGGACCGGCGTCGCGCTCGTCCCCTTTGCAAGAAGCTTTCCGCGTACTTGGAGGCTGTAGCCCCCCTCGATCTGCACGACGGCGCACGGCTCGATCGTGAGCGTTGCGGCCGCTTCGATGATCGTGGAGAAGGTGACGATGTGAGGACTTCCGGCGGCGGTCCACGTCTCCGATGCAGTGATCGTCGTCCCGGTGTGCGTCGTCCCTGGGCCGGTTCTCGGTCGGCACTGGGGGCTCGCGTCGACGACTGAACCGTCGGTGCCGCCGTCGTTCGGGGCGGCAGTCGGTTCGCTCGAGCAGTGAACCCCAAAGGCGGCGATCGGGGCGAGCGCCAGGAGGCTTGGGAAAATCCGGAAGAGCTTCATGGCGCGCATTGCACCACGGAGCGGCCGCTGACGATAGCGGAGGCACCGGTCGCGGGATGTCGCCACCCGGTCAGTCGGCGCCCCCGTCGGAAGGGCCGGTGCCGGGGCAGACGTCGTTCGTCCAGCGGCAGCGCCCGGCGGTGTTGCGCGTGCAGACGTAGCGACCGGGAGCGCCGCTGGGGCAGGTAAGGGGCGTCGTCGGCTCGGAGCCACATTCGTCGAGCCCACAACTCGCGCCCGGCAGGGCCGGATCGCTGCACCCCCAACTCCCTGTTAGCGCCCAAGAAATGGCGCCTACGAGGGCAAAGGCAGGTAGACGGGAACGTCGATTCATGCGGCTAGAGGTCGGCGACGAGTATCACAACGCGCCCCTCGGTGTTGATGACGGTTTGATTTTCGCCGATCTTCCCAACGCCAGGCGCCGGCCAGGGCGTGTGCCCGCAGTGGATGAGTGTCGGTCGACATCCTTGAATTTCTTCGAGTATTTTCGGGTTTCCGTCCCCGTTTGCGTCGTCGGCGGGCCCTTCGTGGAGCACCAAAAGATCGCAGGCATCGACGATCGATCGAAGGTGCGCCTGCTGAGCCTCCCAAGGTCTCCGTCCTCGGCGCTCGGCCGCCCCCGCGACGCGACCGACGCCGCCAATGACAAAGCGACTTTCGGGGATCTCTATCGTCGAACCATCCAAGAAACCGACGCTTGGATCTTCGGAAAGATGACCGCAATCATCGTGGTTCCCAGCGACGCCAGCAACCCACGCAAACCTCTCCGCGAACGCATTCCAAACCGCAGTTACGGGGCCATAGCCGCCGCGTTCTCTTCCGGAGAGCGGCGTAAACAGGTCCCCCGCGAGGAGGACGCCGAGGCGCTCGGCCCGGGGAATCGCCCGCCGGTCGCCGAGTTCCTCAAGAAACTCGGGCACGGCGAGGCCGAGGAGACGGTTTGCCCCGGTCTCGGGATCGGTCACCACCCCTTGGAGATCGCTCGTCAGGATCAACCCGGCAACACACTCGGTCGGATGCCCAAGGCGCGAGCAGTGCCCGACATACACAGGCAATTCCGAGTACTCGGCGCCACCGCCCCGTGCCGCTCGCCGGTAACCCAGCGACGCAATCGGCGCCCCCTCCGGTGCTTCCACGCGAAAGC
>JAAFHJ010000580.1 GCA_013298325.1 Myxococcales bacterium
AAAAGCAGGTGATCGACCTTCGGGAGATGCTCGCACAGGGCGCTGTCGAGGGTCGCAACCGTCGCCGTGAAGAGCACTTTGTCGGCGTCGTCCTTGGCGGTCACGACTGAGTCGCCTTTGCCGCCAGTCGCGGTGAGGCGGGCGACGGAGACGCGCTCCACGGTCGGCTCGTGGAGGAGCGGAAACAGGCGGCAGCCGTGGACGGAAGGCTCAATGGCGGCCGGCGCAGCTGCATCCGTGCGCGCCGTTTCCTCACCGCCTTCGGCGGTTCCGGGCGGACGCGCAGCTGCGGCAACCGGCGCCGTGGCCGTTGAAGAGGCGGTCGCGCTTGGAGGGGCTTCGGGCGTCGGCGATGCCGGCGAGGCGGGCGGGTTTGTGCCGCAGGCAAGGAGGCCGACGGCCAAGAACGCATGGAAAAACGGGGCGATTCGAAGATCGGGATGGCGCATATTCGTGGGAGCGTCGCGCGCAAGGGGCGCCGCCGTCAACGATTCGTCCGTTACAGGCGTGCGCGCCGTTTCCTCACCGCCTCCGGCGGTTCCGGGCGGACGCGCACCAAGCGTGATCCCGCGTTGCGCCACGTAAAGCGCCGCGGAGCGAAGTGGGCCGCCGGCGGGCAAGTCGAGTACCGTGAGTGCGACGATGCAGCGACTGACGAACACGGTGATGGCCTACCCCTGGGGTTCCACGCAGGATCTCGCCGCCCTTCGGGGCCTTCCGCCGAGCGAAAAACCGGAGGCCGAACTCTGGATGGGGGCCCATCCGAACGCCCCGTCTTCCCTCGACGACGGCCGTCCCCTCGACGCCGCGATCGCGTCCGGGCCGGTCGAATTCCTCGGTACCGCGATCGCCGCCGAATTCGGGCGCCTCCCCTTCCTGCTCAAGCTCCTCGCTGCCGCCGAGCCGCTCTCCCTCCAGGCCCACCCGAGCAAGGCGCAAGCGGAGGCCGGCTTCGCCCACGAAGAGGCGCTCGGCATTCCGCGGGCAGCCCCCCACCGGAACTACAAAGACAACAACCACAAACCGGAACTTGTCTGCGCACTTACCCCCTTCTGGGCCCTTTGCGGCTTCCGGGAGCCGGCCGAGAGCGCGGCGCTTCTTCGCGCACTTGAGGTCGACGCCCTCGCCCCGATCGTCACCCTCCTCGACGCGGGAAACCTCCGCGAAGCCTTTCTGACCCTCCTCGGCGTCACTGGAGAGACGCGCGCCGCGCTCGTCCGCCCGGCGGTGGCGGCTGCGAAGGCGCGCCGGCCGACGGCGAAGACCGACCCGTATTTCTGGCTCGCCCGTCTCGGGGACGCCTATGCGGACGACGCCGGGGCGATCACTTCACTGCTCCTGAACCTCCTGGAACTAAAGCCGAATCAGGCGCTTTACCTCCCCGCGGGGAACCTTCACGCCTACCTGGAGGGCTTCGCCGTAGAGATTATGGCCGCCTCCGACAACGTCCTCCGCGGCGGCCTCACGCCGAAGTACGTCGACCGGGAAGAGCTCGCGAAGGTCCTCGACATCGCCCCCTACGCGGTCGTCGTCTTTGAGCCGGCGGTCGGCACCGATCATTTCGCCCACTACCGGACGCCGGCCCGCGATTTCGCCCTCGCCCGCTACGAAGCGGGCGGAGCGTCCGTCGGCAAAGCCGGAGACGGCGCGGAGTTCGATGCAAACGAGTTCTCCGACCCGGCGTCACGCCGGGCGGAGACAAACGCGTCGGCAGTGAGCGGCCCCATCCACGGCCCCGCGATCGTGGTCGCCATCGGCCCCGGCACGACTATCGCCACCGACGGCACGCAGCTCATGGCTCTCGCCCCCAGCGAAGCGCTCTTCCTCGCCGCAGACGCCGCCCCGATCACCCTCCAGGGGGGGACCGCCTTCGTCGCGACCGTCGGCCAAGGGGAGCTCGCCCTGTAGTTTGTTCTCCGATCCCAAGCGCTTCCCCCCTGGCCCGGGCCAGGCAAATTCGGTCGGGGCCACCCCCTCGCCGCTCGTGAACTGCGCAATTCTCAGGGAATTTGCGTTGGCATGCGGCCTGGGGGGCGGCGGGCATGTCTTCGCCCCAGCAATACCTCCCCGGCACCTTTTACGAAGTCACGCGGCGCTGCGTCGAACGCGCCCACAAGTTGACGCCAAACTACGCAAGCGCTGGAAAACAGACGCGCGCTGCGGCATCAGGCCCGGGGGAGCCACGCCCATCAAGCGTGGAGCAGCTCTATCAATACGCGACTGCTCGCTATGCCGAGGCGTACGGCGTTGCCGTGATTGCCGTCTGTGTGATGTCGAACCATATTCACGAAATCCTGTTGGATCGCCGGGGAGAGATCAGCAAGTTTCTCCAAAAGCGAAATGCGATGTTCGCGAATATGGTGAAGGTCCGCTACCGGCTCGCGGAGAGCATTTTTAGCCGGCGCTCCGAGAAATACAATCGCCTCGAAGGGGCCGAGGCGATCGCCCAGAAGATCGCCTACGTGATTGCCAATCCGGTCGCCGCAGGGCTGGTCGCTTCGCCGGAAGAATGGCCCGGAATGGTCTCTTCTGTGGAAGATCTCTTGGGGAAGTCCGTCGTCGTGCGGCGGCCCCTCGAGTACCTCGCCCAGGACGACGCGACGAACCCGCCAGAAGTCACCTTCCGGCTGGCAGCGCCGGCGGAAGCGATCGCGTTGTTCGGCGATCTCTCGGAAATGACAAAGCAGACGGCGGCCCATCTCGAGCGGAACGTGAAACAGGGAAGACGGCGCCATTCGGGAAGATTCGTCGGTCCCTTGCGCGTCCTGGCGACGAGTCCGCGCACACGAGCGACGACCTTTGAGCCGTTCGGCGAGCGAACCCCACGCCACACGACGGCGGGCGATCTCGCGGTGGCGAAGCGCTTGATCGCGGAAATGCGGGCCTTTCGGAGGGCCCATCGGATCGCCCTGGAGGCGGTGAAGGCCGGTAAGCGGCGCGTGACGTTCCCTGCGGGCACAGGGAAAATGCATTTCACCTACGGGTATCCGCGCGAGGTACACGCGCTTTCGCCAGCAGCGTAAGCGCGTCGCGCAACGCGCCGCCGTCCGAATTGAATAGCGCGGGACAGGCTCTCGAAAGGGGGTCTGTTTCCGCGCGTCTTGCGTTTGGGAATTCGCGGGGAAGAGTGGGGATTTTCGGGCGAGCGGGTGGCCTTTGGGGGGCGGAGCGACCGATCGTGGGCGAACGAGGGATCTGCGGCGGGCAGCGGGCGCACGATTGGGTGCATTGCGCATAGAAATGGGGCCATGCAGCGGTCACCGCACGAGCCCAACCCCCCGTTCTTCTTCTACTAAGTCTAGCTGTCAGCTAGATCCCCCGATCCCCAGCTAGATCCCTAGGAGGCCGGAGGCCG
>JAAFHJ010000581.1 GCA_013298325.1 Myxococcales bacterium
CCAGGATAAGTACGTCGCCCACGACGACGTCGCGCCCCGCAATTCGCCGGCGTTCCCCGTCACGAAGCACGAGCGCCCGCGGACTTGCGAGGTCGCGGAGCGCGGCGAGGGCCGACTCGGTCTTCCGCTCCTGAACGAGGGTGAGCACCAGAATGAGGACGACGAACCCGAGGAGCAGCGCCCCTTCGCCGCGATCGCCGAGGGCGACGTAAATGGCGCCGCAGACCAGCAAAAGCAGCGACATCGGCTCGAAGAGGAGCGCGAAGATCGCCGCCAAGAGCCCCCGCTGCGCCGATTTGGGGAGCTCATTGAAGCCGTCGCGGGACTGGCGCGCGGTTGCCTCCGCGGTGGAAAGCCCTGCGTTTGTTGGCGGCGCCGTCACGATGCCACCTTCGGCTCGTCGCTTTCGAGAGCGGCAGGCGGGACGGACTCAACGGGATCGACAGGCTCAACAGGCTCGGGCTCGTGCTTCCGGCGGGCTTCGGCAGCGATCGCAAGCGCCTCGAGGGCGAGCCGCACAAGGAGCGGGCCGAGGAGGGCGCCGGTCGCGCCGAAGAGGGTGACGCCGCCGGCCATCGCGGCGAGCAAGAGGACCGTTGGCAGCTTAAGGGTTCCAAATCGCGCAAAAAATGGGCGCGCCAGGTTGTCGACGACGCCGATCGCACCGACGCCGATGGCGACAACGCCGAGGCCGCGCGCGACGTGATCGGTGAGGACGAGTTCGACGGCGAGCGGCACCCAGACGAGGCCGGTCCCGATGACCGGGATGATCGCGCAGACGGCGGTGAGCGGCCCGAGCAAGAACGGGCGCGGGACGCCGAGCGCTGCGTAGGCGATGGTGGCGACGAGCCCCTGAAGGAGCGACGTCCCTACGCCGGCGACGAGGAGCCCGCGACCGGTCTCCACGAAGGCGCGCGCGAGGCGGGCGAGCGCTTTTTGCGGGACCGGGAGCGTCTCGGCCATCCAGAGGTAGAGGCGCTCGCCGTCGACGACCAACGTGTAGAGTGCAGTGACAAAGAGGAGGACGTCGAAGGCGACCGAGGCCGACGTCGACGCGACCGTATCGAGGGCCCCCCAGGCATCGGCGCCGTAGCGGCGCGCGAGGGCGGTCCAGTCGACGCTGCCATCGGCGCCGAAGGGGCTCAGGCTCGGGGTGGCGTCGGAGCCGTCCCCCAGGAGGGCCGATGCGAGGGAGCCATCCCCCTGAAAAGCGCCACGAATTTGAGAGAATAGCCCACGTACTGCAGGCACGAGCGCGAGGACGACGCCGAGCAACGGCACGAGCACCCCAAGGGCGACGATGACGACAAGCGCCCCTGCGGCACGCCGACGCCCGCCAAGGCGATGCTCGAGGCGGGCGACGATCGGGTGGAGGATCGTCGCGAACCAGGCGGCGAGGACGAGCGGCATCCAAACCGACGCGCAGACGGCGAGCGCGGAGAAGCCAAGAAGAGCGGCGACCACGCCGATCCGGAGGCGGTCTCGGTCGGTCTGTTTCGATTTTTCGTGCAAGAGACACCTCACCAACGGCAGCCGGAAAACGGCCGCGCTCGCCTCCGTTTAGGCGCTCTGGGAAGACGGCGGGTGTCAATCGTCGGTAGACTTGGGCGATGCCCGCGGTCGCGCCCGTCGATGTCTACCTCGCCCCCTTCCCGCCCGCCGTCCGTGAGCGCCTGGAGACGCTCCGTGGGACGATCCGCCAGGCGCTGATCGATGGCGGTGCTGCCTCCGTCGAAGAGACGATCAGCTACGGAATTCCGACCTTTGACGTCGACGGAACCCACGTTGTACACATGGCCGGGTTTGCCAAGCACGTCGGCTTTTATCCGGGGCGCGCCCTTGAGGGATTTGCCGCCGACTTCGAAGGCTTCAAACAGGGTCGTGGCTCCGTTCAATTCCCATTTACGAAGCCGATGCCCTTGGACGCGGTCCGCCGGGTGACGCAGAAGCGCCTCGAAGAAGTACGAGAGAAGAAGAAATGAGCCTGCGCCCGCTGCCGACCGCCCCCGAGCGGAAGGACGACCCCTCGCCGAAGACGCTCGCGATTGTGATCCCGATCGCGGTGATTGTTTTTCTCAGCTGGTGCGGGTTCGTCTTTTGGCGGGCGACCCACGAATGAGGCATCCCCCCGTTTGCTAGCGGGCGCGCAACCGGCTAGCTCGGCGAGCGGTGGAAGCGCGCAATTACCGGACGTTAGCGGCGCGGGAGCCGGTGGTCGTGCCGGCGGTCGACGCCTGGCGACGGAGCGCCCGAAGGCGCGAATGGGGGCGTAAAGCCTTCGTAGCCGTGATCGCGGTGCCTGCAGCGGTTGTCGGGCTTGCGATTGCGGTCGCCGCCGGGCCCTCGGGCCTGACCGCCTTCGGCGCGCTCCTGGCCGCGTGGGGCGCCGCGCTGGCCGCCTATGGGTTTCGGCGGGCACGCTGGGAGCGCGTGGCGCGGATCGTTCTTCGGTGGGATCGGCCGCGGGTGGTGCCGAGGCGCACCCATTGGAACGGCGGCGCGCTCGCCCTGCACTGGAGGGAAATCGTTGCCCGCGCCGAGGCGCTCGGAGTCGCAAATCCGGAAGCATTTCTTGCCGTTGCAAGCGATCGTGAGCCTTGGTTCCCCGTTCACGAAGGGCTTACCGTCTTCGGCGCTCTCGCCAACGGCTGCTTGCCCGGAGCACCGGAGCAGGCCGACCTTGCTCGGCTCGTCGACGTGCTTGGGGCGGAGGAATTGGCCGGCACGGGAGCCGAGGAGCCGCCTCGGTTTCGGCTCGAGTACGTCGATGCGAGCGACGGGCGCAGCGACGACGAGCTCTTCGCGAGCGGCTATTGCGTCGCCCATCCCGATGATTTGCAGGAGAAGAAGCCATGAGCCGCCTTCCTACCGGGCCTTACCGCCAACCGGCGACGATCGCATTGAGCTGTGACCTTTGCGGAATCCCGACGACGCAGAAGACCGTCGTTTGCGACAACTGCAGCCACCCCATCGGGGCGCCCATCGACCTGGCGCGCGTCCGCCGGGAGCAGGAGAAGTGCCTCGCGCAACGCACGCTCGCCGGGCTCGCGGTGGTCGGCTGGATCGTGGTCAACGTCCGGTCCGGGACCGTGAGCACCCTCCCGCTGCCGCTCGGGCTGATCGTGTGGATTGTTCTTCTCTCGAGGCGGCTCACCGTCCTCCATCGCTGCCTCGCGCGGGGCGAGCTGGGTTTGATGCCGGGCGCGAAACCGGCTAGCTCGGAAAGCGGTGGAAGCGCCGAATTACCGGACGTTAGCGACGAGTGAACCGGTCGTGGTGCCGGCGGTCGACGCCTGGCGGCGGGAGGCCCGATGGCGCGAACGGTGGATCGCGCTCCGTTTCGCCACGCGGGGCG
>JAAFHJ010000582.1 GCA_013298325.1 Myxococcales bacterium
GGGGCGCTCACCATAGGGGCGCCGGGCCCCCGGGATCAACGGCGCGCCAACGACCGCGTCAAACAGCGATGCAGGGTCGTGCCCCGGCCAGAAGCCCCCGCGCGCCCAGTAAACATGGATCGTCGCGATCGCGAGGAAGGCAGCCGCGACGCCCCCTCGTGCAACAAGGTTGAGAGTGTTCATGAAGAGGACCATACCATACGGTATGGTATGGTGAGCGCGAAACAAATGCCGTCGCCGACGGCCAGTCACCGCCAGGGCAACCCTCGACCGCTGGTTCACGCGCGTCGACCGGAAGCAGGCATCGGAATGACGGCAAGGATGCTCACGCGCCAACTCACGAAGAAATTCGGCCCCTTGGCCGAGGCGCGCGTTGAGCCATGCAACCAAAGCCGCGCGCGGCGCTGCGGCGCTCACTTCGCTAAGCGCTTATGCAAGTCATCGAGGAGCCACCGGCCGCCGAGGCCGAGCGGCTTGTCGCGCACGTGGGCGGCGTAGACCGGCAGCGGACGGTTTGGCACCACCTGCTCGTCGACGACCGTCAGCTCGACCAACCGCCCATCCGCGAGGTAGGGGGCGACGACGTGGTCGGGCATTTTGCACCACCCAAAGCCGCCGAGGAGAAAGTCGAGGCGGCGACCGAGGTCGACGAAGCGCCAGATGCGCGTGCTCACCACGCCGTAACTTGGACCTTCGCCGGCGGGGCTGCTGGCGAGGACGAGCTGCACCTCCGCTTCCAGGTCGGCGCGGCTCGGCTTTCGGCGGAGGCGCGCGAGTCGATGACTCGGCGCGACGACGGGACGCAGCCTCAACTCGGTGATCGGATAGACGGTGAGGTCGTCCGGGACGAAGGGGAGCAGCGGACAGAACGCCAATGAGGCGGTGCCATCGCGGAGGCGCCGTTCGGCCCCGTTCACGCCCTCCGTGGAGAACGAAACGGGGAGGTCGGGGAACCGCTCCTGAAGGGCGCGCAGGCTGTCGAGGACGGGGGCCGTCGGGAAAAGCGGATCGATCGCCAACGAAAGCGCCGGTTCCAGGCCCTTTCGCGTCCCCGCCGCAATCGCCGAAAAGCGCTCGGCGCTCGCGAGCACCGTCCGCGCTTGCTCGAGGAGCACCTCACCGACGGGCGTCAGCGCCGGTTTTCGCGTTCGCCGATCGAAGAGCTCGACGCCGTGGGCATCCTCGACCGCCTTCACGGTCTGGCTGATCGCCGACTGAACCCGCCCGAGCGCCCGGCCCGCTGCAGAAAAACTCCCGGCCTCCTGAATCGCAACGAGAACCCGGAGTTGATCGAGCGTCAAATTCGCAAGCACGTACCATCTCCTCCGGTGATGAAAGCCATCAGTTTTTTGTCTCTACCGGAGATGGATGCAGAAAGCTACTCGAAGGGGGTCGGAAGGGCCTTCGGGCTCATTCCACCAAAAGGAGCCCTATGCGTACCCTGCTCGTCGTAGAAACCAGCCCCCGTGGTGAACAGTCCCTCTCACGCGGCCTGACGGAACAGTTCGTCACGGAGTGGAAGAAGAACAATCCTGAAGGTCGCGTCGTAACGCGCGACCTGATGACGACGGAACTCCCCTTCGTCAATGCCCCGTGGCTGAAGGCCTACTTCACCCCGCCCGACCATCACACGGCAGAAATGAAGGACCTTCTAAGCCTTTCCGACGAGCTCGTCGCCGAACTCTTGGCGGCCGACGACCTTGCGATCGGCACGCCGGTCTACAACTACAACGTCCCGGCGGTGCTCAAAGCCTACATTGACCATATCGTCCGTAAGGGCAAAACCCTCGGCTTCGCTGGCGAGGGGCTCGTCCACGGGAAAAAGTGTACCGTGCTGATGGCTTCGGGCGGCGTCTATACCGAGGGATCCCCGATTCAAGATCGTGACCTCGCGACGAGCTACCTGCGACTCATTCTCAAGGTCATCGGGATCGACGATGTGACCGTCGTCGCCGGCGGAAACGCCAAGGCGGTCGACCTGGGTGAGACGACCCGGGAAGCGTTTCTCCAACGCTTCGCGCGGGAAATCGCGATGGCGGCAAAACGCTGAGGCGGCGCGCGCCGAACCGCCCGTCCTTGCCTCGTACAGCTGCCGCTTCGGCCGACGCAAAGGTTGCGCGTGTGGCGCCTGCGCATTACGGAAACCCCATGACTTCGCCCAATTCGCTGCAGCCACTCTCTCGCGCCGAGGCGGTGCGAAGCATTTTCACCGCGGTGATCCTCAGCTTCCTGACGTGCGGTATTTACGGGCTTTACTGGCAATACATGCAGTTCCGCACCGTCAACTCGTGGCTCGGGCGTGAGGAGCATTCCTTCGTCACGTACCTGCTGCTCACCGTCGTCACGTGCGGGATTTACGGTTTGTACTACGAGTACAAATTTGCGCAGAGCATCTGCGAAGTTCAGCGCGCCCGCGGTCTCCGTGTCGACGACAACCTGCCGCTCACCGCACTTGTGCTGGGCCTCTGTGGGTTGGCGATGGTCACCTGGTGCATCGAACAGAATGAGATCAACCGCTGGTATGGAGCGAGCGTCGACTGAAGCCCGCACCCGGCAACGTTGCCGCATAAAGTAAAAGTAACTCTTACTTAAATAGCCTCGCAAGACCCCCATGCTCGCGCGCATCCGGCTCGTTTTACTCACGATTTCGCTGGCGGCGTGTGGCGGGGCAGGGGGGCACTCGCCTCCGGCGGAGGGGCCGGTCGCCGTCGCGGTAGCGGTGGCGACGGCCGCTCCGGTTGCGCGCGGCGTGGAGCCGGCCCTTGCGCCGGTGGCGCGCCCGATCGTCGTGGTGTTTCGGGCCTCTTGGGCGGCCGCTTCGCGGGAGCTCGCCGAGAGGACGCTGGCCGACCCGCGCGTCGAGCAGGCGCTCGTCGGCGCCGAGGTTTCCTACGTCGATGCGACCGACTCCGAGGAGCCGACCGCGGCCGCCGCCCTTGCCCGCGAACACGTCTCCGTACTCCCGTGCATCGTCATCCAGGCGGCCCGCGATCGGAATGCGCGCGAGTACCTCAACGGTTTCGTCACCGCCGAGGTGCTCCTCGCCGCCCTCGACCGCGCGTCCCAGTAGCGGCGTTCAGAAGGTGCACGAAAGGCCCGCAAATACGCATGCTTCCTCGCCGCCACACGCTGCCGTCGCGGAGAAGCAAGGCATCCGCGCCGCCACGAGCTCGGGCTTGATCCCCTTCAGGTAGAAGCATCCGGTGTTCATGTAGGTCTCTGCCGCCCGGCAGCGCGTGTCCTTCGCTTCGCAGGCGGCGTAGATGGCGTTGTCCGGGAGGCTATCGACGGCATCTGCCAAGCAATCTTCGGGACCGCCGACGTTCCGCGCGCAGGTCGCCGCCTT
>JAAFHJ010000583.1 GCA_013298325.1 Myxococcales bacterium
CCTTTGCGGCGGGGCCTGCGGTTGCCGTGAGCGACCCGTTCGCTGGCTCGGGACCGGCCCCCAAAGCGGCCGCTTCCTCGATGGACGACGCGTTCACCGCGACCCGCGAAGCTGAGTTTGAAGCATCGCTCGCCGCGAGCGTGCCCCAAGGCGGGGCGCCGAAGTGGCTGATCCCCGCGATTGTTGGCGCCGTTCTTGTGATTGGCGGCATCGTCGCCGCGCTGAAAGTCCTCTAACTCACGGGGGCGAGCAGGCGGCGCGGCCGGGGCCATCGCTCCTGCACGCCCCGAGACCGACGTCGCCGCAGGAGATGGAGACGCTTGCGCCATGCACGCAAGCGGTGAGCTTTCCGTTTTCGCAACGATCGCCGTCGGCGCAGGCATCGATGGTTTCGCTGCCACTTGTGCAATAGTCGAAAGGTGTTGCGCCGGCCTTTGCCGGTCCCGGGCGGCACTTCAGTCCGAGGGGGCTGCAGTCGACGCGTACGATCTCCCCGGCGCTACAGACGTCGGCATACCGTCCGTCGGCGGAGCAGGCGACATCGC
Source organism: Myxococcales bacterium (assembly GCA_013298325.1). Lineage (GTDB taxonomy): Bacteria > Myxococcota_A > Polyangia > Polyangiales > Polyangiaceae > JAAFHJ01. Next base: position 546 of record JAAFHJ010000583.1, read on the forward strand.
TCGGCGAACAGGCGGTCCCGCCGGCGCGCGGAAGGCAGCCGACGGTGCCGTTGAGCGCGACGCACGTTCCGTCCCCTTCGAGGGCGCAGTCGCGGCCGACGTCGCGGCCCGACTCGCAGACCACCATGCGGCTGCCGTCGCAGCGCGGCGGACCGCTGCAGGTGAGTCCCGCGATACCGGTGCATTGGGCGTCGGCGGTTGTCGACGGACTGCACATTTGGCCGGCGAGGGGGCACGGCTCGGCGCCCACCGGGGCGGTCCCGGCGACGGTGGCGGCTGGGCAGAGGATGCGCACGTCGCCGGCGCAGCCTGTGTATTCTGCACTCGATGCGCCGCAGCTCACGCTTGAGGGGGCGAGGCCGGTCGCCCGAGTGACGGCGTCACAGCTCGTGGCCGCCGCCAAAAGTGCCCATTTTTCGGCCGCTTGGCCGCGCGCACCCAGGGGCGGAGCGACGCGTCCGTCGAGGGCGGCGAGGGCGCGTCCGAAGCAGGCGCCGGTGCCCCCTTTGAGCGTACCGTTGCAGGCGCCGAGCCAGGCGCAGGCCCGCGTCGCGCGACGGAGCGCCTCGTCGGGATCGTCGGTGGTGATTGGGCGGACGTCGCAGCCGCGGAGCGTCGGGTCGCTCGCGCATTCGTTGGCGAAATCGGTGTTGTGGAGGAGGTCGGTGCAGCCGGCGACCGCCCCTCCCGCCAGCGCAAAACCCAAGAGCTGGGCGAGCTTGGCGGGCGTGGTCCAGGAACGAAAGCGGCTCATTGGAAGACTCCCGTCAGCGAGATGCCCTGGGGGGCGACCGAAACGACGATGCTCTCCTCGTTGTGGCCACCGGTGACGATGGCGGTCGTGAAGAGGGCGGCGGCGCCGACAAAGGCGCCGATCGCGAGGCCGTCGAGGGCGCGGATGGTGCTGCGTTCGCTGCTCGCGTCGCAGACGGCCCACCGGGGGACGGTCGCGCACTGATCTTTGGCGGAACTCGCCTGGTTGCCGGCGATGAGCAGCGCAGCGACGCCGCCTCCGGCGAGGACCACGCCGCCCCCTGCCAGGAGCCACGGCGTCGCCCCGGAAGACTTCCCTTTCCGCGCTGCTGGCGCAGCGGTCCCGGAGGCGGTTCCGCCCACGGACGGTGGGGGCGTTTCGGTCGCTGCACCGGTTGCTGCCGGGGGCGTCGTTGCTGGGCCGGCCGGCGCTACCGCGGAGGAATGCATCGTTAAATTAACGGCTTGCGTAGCGCCCTCGCTCGCGTCAACGACTTCGGATTCGACGGCGAAGCCGGTCGCGCGGGCGGTGATGCGGTGGCGGCCGGGGTCGACCGGGAGGTCGGTCCCGACGACGGCGGCCTGGAGGGGGCGCTCGTCGAGGGTGAGCGTGAGGGCATCCCCTTTCGGCGCGTTCTGGATGCGAATGACGATGCGGGGGACCCGCTTGGAGAGGCTCGCGAGCGGCCCCTGGACCTCGGCAAGTACGTCCTTTTTCCCTTCGATTTCGGCGTTGCGCTTTGCGCGATCGTAGTCGGCGAGGGCGGCGGCGAGGTGCCCCAATTTTTCCTCGCAGAAGGCGAGATGGAACCGGAGGCCGGGCGTTTCGTAGAGGGCGACCGCCTTTTCGAGCTTTTCGAGGGCGGCCGCGTAGTCCTTCCCGCGTTCGTCGAGGAGCGCCTTTTCGAAGAGCTCGCGGGCGACCTGCGTCTCCTCTTTCGTCGGCGTGTGGCTCTGCGCCCGGGCGGGGGGCGCGGAAAAACTGATGAACATTCCAGCCATTACGGCAAGCACCGTCGGAAAACGCCGCCCGGTTCTAGACAACATCGTACGGCAAGGAAGCAGGGGGCCCATGGCGGCGGATATGACCGGAGGCGAAGTTCCGTGTAAAGCGCCGAAGACGTTGTTTGTCGCCGCCCGCCGTCCGAAGGGGCGGCGTCGCTCCGAGGGCCCGTCCGTTCGCGACCGCCAGCAAATTCCCTGGCGGAGGCGTCGCGAGAGATGGCGGGCCCACTTCCACGAGGGCCTGCCATGATTTCGACCGTCGTCGCCGCTGCAGAATTCCGCGCGTTTTGTGACCTTCAACGGGCCGCCGGCCGGCGCATCGGCTTCGTGCCGACCATGGGGGCGCTCCACGACGGGCACCTTGCCCTCGTACGCGCCGCGAAGGCGGAGGCCGATGTCGTCGTTGCGAGCGTGTTTGTGAACCCGACCCAGTTCGGTCCCAACGAGGATTTTTCGAAGTATCCCCGCGACTTGGACGGCGACCGCGCCAAGCTCGCGAGCGCCGGTTGCGACCTTGTGTTCGCGCCGACCGCCGCCGAGATGTACCCGACGAACGACGTCACGCGCGTCCGCGTGGCTCCGTTGGAGCAGTTCCTCTGCGGGCCGATCCGTCCCGGGCACTTTGAAGGGGTAGCGACCGTCGTCAGCAAGTTTTTCCACCTTGTCGGCCCGGCGACTGCCGTCTTTGGCCGGAAGGATTACCAGCAGCTCGCCGTGCTCCGCGCGATGGTGCGGGACCTTTTCCTGCCGATCACCATCGTCGGCCACCCGATCGTCCGCGAAGCCGACGGGCTCGCGATGAGTTCGCGAAATGCTTATTTAACTCCGACCCAGCGCCACAACGCGCAGGCGCTTTCCCAGGGGCTTCGGGCCGCCCAGCAGGCGTTTGCCCAGGGGGTCCGCAGCGCCGACGAGCTCGCCGCCCTCGTGACGGCTCCGATCGCCGCCGTCGCCGACTCCATCGACTACGTCTCCGTCGCCGATGCCGACACCCTTGTTCCGATCTCCGGGGACGTCGGCAATCGCGCCCTGATCG
>JAAFHJ010000584.1 GCA_013298325.1 Myxococcales bacterium
CGCCCCCATCGGAATCTCGCGCGTCGCAGCCGCGCGCTTCGCCTCGAGCACGCGCCCCTGGAGGCCGACCTGGAAGCTCGGGCGCAGATCGGCGACGGTAAAGGTCTTGGTCACGTCCTTGGCAAGCGTCTGGCCGTGAACGTCCTTCAAACCGGCTTTGATGGTGACCGATACCCGCGTTCCCGGCCGATATTCGGCGGGGAGGTAGAACGTGTAACCGTTCTCCCCCTTCTTTTCCCAACGCAGAGGTGCCCCTTCGACAACGACCTTTCCGACGAGCTCGCTGTAGGCGATTTCGTTTGTAAACGAGACCGATCCCGAGCGACCCGGCTCACAAGCGGGGGCCCCCTTTGCGCCGCTATCGTAGCGTTCCCAACAGCGAACTTCCTGGACCTCAAGCGGGCCGAACGTCCCAAAGGTGTGGTTCGACTCGGCGACGGGAATCGGGCCAAGTTGACCGACGAGCTTTCCGTCGGTCACAAATTCCAAATCGGTATTGAGCGGTAGCGGACCGTTCGGTACGAGCTCCCACGAGAGGTCTTTTCGAGCCACTTTCTCGGCCGCGGAAAGCTCTTTGCCGTCGGCGCCGGTCGTCACCGGGCGGACAGCGAACGCAAACGCCCCCCTCCCGGTCTTCACCAATCCGTCCAGGATATTTTTCTGCGGTTTCGAAGGCTTTGTGGCATCCTTCGCGCCGCGCGTAGTCCCCTCGAGGCGGAGATGGGCTTCGATCGCCGCCTTGGTCATCGGCTGGTCGAAACGGAGCTTAAAGGCGGTGCTCGGATCGAGGTCGTTAGAGCCCCCCTTCGTCGGCTCGACGCTTACAAGGCGAGGAGCGGCCGTCGAGAAAGCGAATTTCTTCCCCTCGGCGAGGACAGACCCATCGAGCGCCTTGATGCCCGACGCGAGGGTCACCTGATAACGCGTTGCCCGCGCGAAGCCGCCCTCCGGAACGAAGGCGATAGCGTTCGTCCCGAGGTAGCGCCACTCCCCTTTGACGGCCTTTCCGTCAGCCACGATGGTGGCAAACGTCGGCACGTCATTCGTCGCGAGTTCCAAGGGCGTGATGGGGCGATTGAAGACGACGCTCACCTCGCTCGCATTCTCATCGTCGGTCGTCGGCGACATGTGAATGATGCCAAACGCCTTCTTCGAATGAAATCCGTCACTCCCCTCTTCGCCGAGCCCAAGTTCACGGGTGGTCTTCACCTCGGGTGCCCGCGGACCGAGGAAGCAGGCGAGGAAGAGGAACGCAAAAGTCGTCGGTGCGACGCGACGGAGGGTGCGAAGGCGAGCGTTCGGAGAAGAGGTGGTCATTGGAATTTCTCGGTCGTGGGGCGGCTGGAGGCGCCGGTCACAGGGCGGACGCGCGTCGAAGCCTCGGGAAACGCGTGCCAAGCGCGAAGCGTGCAGATTGTCCGCAAAGTCGAGGGTGCGGACCCCCTTTGCCGCTTCGCGCGTGCGTCACAGCGGACACAAAACGTGTCCAAAGAAACTTCCATCACGGCCGACGGGCAGTGTCCACGGCGTAAAGTGGCGCCGACCGTGGTGGTGACAATCGGGTGCCGTCGCGACGCAGAGCGCTATCGCGCTTGTGACCGGGGGACGATGCATGTATAGGCGCGAGCCCAATGTCCCGAGAACAGCTTCGTAACGTCGCAATTGTGGCTCACGTCGACCACGGTAAGACCACCTTGGTCGATCACATGCTCCGCCAGGCGGGCACCTTTCGCGAGAACGAAGCCGTCGTTGATCGCGTGATGGACTCCAACGATCTGGAAAAAGAGCGCGGAATCACGATTCTCGCGAAGAATACCAGCATCCATTGGAAGAAAGACGGCATTCAATACAAGATCAACGTCGTCGACACGCCAGGCCACGCCGACTTCGGCGGTGAAGTTGAGCGCACGCTCCTTCAGGCGGACGCGATTATCCTCCTCGTCGACGCCGCCGAAGGTCCGCTTCCGCAGACCCGCTTCGTCCTCAAGAAGGCCCTCGACCTCGGGTTCCCGGTCATCCTCGTCATCAACAAGATCGACCGTGGCGACGCGCGCCCGGATGACGTCCTCGATGAAGCCTTCGACCTCTTCTGCGACCTCGGCGCTACCGACGAACAGACCGACTTTCCCGTCGTTTATGCCATCGGGAAGCTCGGTCTCGCGAAGATCAAGCTTGAGGACGAGGCGAAGGATCTCAGCCCGCTCTTCGATCTGATCATCGACAAAGTCCCGGCGCCGAAGGTGAACGCCGACGGGCCGCTCCAGATCCTCGTCAACAACCTCGACCACGACGATTACACGGGCCGTATCGCGATTGGCCGTATCGTCTCGGGCAGCATCAAGGCAAACCAGCCGATCGTCGTTCTTCGCGAGAACAATCAAATCGTGAAGGGGAACGTCAAGGTCCTCTCCGTGTTTGAAGGCCTCAAGCGAACCCCGGTCCAGGAGGCGTTTGCGGGGGAGATCGTCTGCATCGCCGGCATGGAAGAAATCTTCGTCGGCGACACGATCACCGACGCAAGCCCCGGCTTTGAGACTCGTGCCCTCGAGCGCATTGTCGTTGAGCAGCCGACCCTCAAGATCAAGCTCGGCGTCAACACTTCCCCTTTCGCGGGCAAGTGCAAGGCCTCAAAATTCCTCACGAGCCGCCAACTTCGCGAGCGCCTCTTCCGCGAGACGCGCCGTAACCTTGCGATTCGCGTCGAAGAGACCGATTCGCCGGACACCTTCACGGTCCTCGGCCGCGGCGAGCTTCAGCTTGCGATCCTCGTCGAAACGATGCGTCGCGAAGGCTACGAAGTGCAGCTCGGCAATCCGGAAGTCGTCACGACGACGGTCGACGGAGTCGTCTGCGAACCGTGGGAACTCGTCGTCGTCGACGTCCCCGAAAACTTCATCGGCGTCGTCACTGATCGCCTCGGCAGCCGCCGCGGGCGCATGGTGAAGATGTCGAACCCGGGCTTCGGCCGTGCGCGCCTTGAGTTCCGCGTCCCGAGCCGTGGCCTGATCGGATTCCGCGGCGAATTCCTCACGTCGACGCGCGGAACCGGACTGCTCAATACGAGCTTCGATTCCTGGGAGCCGTGGGGCGGCCCGATGATCAAACGCCAGAGCGGCGCGATCGTCGCGGCCAGCCAGGGCGTTTCGACCCCCTACGCGCTCCACCACCTCCAGCCGCGCGGCTCGTTCTTCATTGAGCCGGGTGTCGACGTCTACGAAGGCATGATCGTCGGCGAGCACAATCGTCCGAACGACACCGACGTAAACGCCATCCGCGAGAAGAAGCTCACGAACGTCCGCACCGCCGGCAAGGACGACAACGTCCT
>JAAFHJ010000585.1 GCA_013298325.1 Myxococcales bacterium
ACCTTGGGAATGCGATTCCCCCTTCTGATTGCCCCCGCAGCGATCGGCGCGCTTGTCGCGTCGGTGGTGACGCTCACCCCTTCCCTCGCCGCCGCCGAATCGGGCACGCGCGACGCTGGCAACGACTGTTGGCTTATGGCGCCAAGCGACGTCATCGAGCTCCCCGAAGATGCGCCGATCGCGTTTCAACTACGCGGTACCCCCGCCACAACAACCGTCACCGTCGACGGAATGCCGACCGCCGCAACGTTTGGTACCCAGAGCTATTACGGCTACTTGCAGCCGGCCGCCCTGCTGCCGCGCGGGGAGCATCTCCTCGAAATCAAATACAATTGTTCGACGAGTGGGCCTGCGACGACGCTGAAGGTCAAAGCGACGATCACGGCCGCTGGCCCGAAGCCGACAACGTTTGGCGCAATCCACGCAGAGCTTGTCGATGACGAACTCGTCGTCCCCCTCGACGACATCGACCCCGCCACGTTCGCCTACCGCTACGCGATCGGTGTCGACCTGGAAACGCCCGACCGGGGCCGACTTTATGGGAATTTCGCCTCGTCCTTCCTCGGCAACGATCTCTCGCGGCCCTACACCTACCTGCCGCTGCAATGGGCGTATATTTGCCGGGGGAAGCCGCCGCTGGTGGAGGTTTCGCTTTCGTTTCGCGCGACCGTCATCGGCGGTCTGCCGCTCCCGCCAGCAACGACGTCGGTCCTCGCGAACTGTGCCGGGCGCGTCTTTGCCGACGACGCCGGGACATCCAGAGACGCCGGGGCGTCCAGAGATGCCGGGGCTTCCGATGGGGGCGGGACCGCCGGCGACCCCGACGCGCCCGGCTACCTCGCCGGCGAGGACGACATCATCAACGACGTAGACGACGATAGCGGATGCACCCTCGGCACCGGACGGGCCCTGCCGTACACGCCGCTCCTCGGCGCCCTCGCCATGATGCTCGTTGGGGTTATCCGGCGGCGAACGTCCTAACAAACAGAAAAACCCCGAAAGACCGGGAAGGTCTCTCGGGGTTCTTTCGTTACAGGCAAACGCTGTAACGGCGTCGTTCAGTAGCGGTAGTGTTCCGGCTTGAACGGACCTTGCGGGGCGACACCGAGGTAGTCGCTCTGCTCTTTGTTGAGCGTGGTGAGCTTGACGCCGAGCTTGTCGAGGTGGAGGGCGGCGACCTTCTCGTCGAGCTTCTTCGGGAGCGTGTAGACGCCCACCTTGTAAGCGGTCGGGTTCGTCCAGAGCTCGATTTGCGCGAGGGTCTGGTTCGAAAAGCTCGACGACATGACGAAGCTCGGGTGGCCGGTGGCGCAGCCGAGGTTGACGAGGCGACCACGCGCGAGGAGCGTGATGCGGCGGCCGTCCTGGAAGACGAACTGGTCGACCTGGGGCTTGATGTTGACTTCCTGGATTTCGGGATTGTTCTCGAGCCAGGCGACGTCAATTTCGGTGTCGAAGTGACCAATGTTGCAGACGATCGCCTGGTCCTTCATCGCCTTGAGGTGCTCGGCGCGGATGACGGCGTTGCAGCCGGTGGCGGTGACGAAGATGTCGGCCTGGGGGGCGGCCGTTTCCATCGTGACGACCTGGTAGCCTTCCATGGCGGCCTGGAGGGCGCAGATCGGGTCGATTTCGGTGATCATGACGCGGGCGCCGAGGGCGCGGAGCGCCTGGGCCGAGCCCTTGCCGACGTCGCCGTAACCGGCCACGACGGCCGTCTTGCCGGCGAACATGACGCCGGTCGCGCGCTTGAGGCCGTCGCCAAGCGACTCGCGGCAGCCGTAAAGGTTGTCGAACTTCGACTTCGTGACCGAGTCGTTGACGTTGATCGCCGGCACCTTGAGGGTGCCGTTCTTCGCCATTTCGTAGAGGCGGTGGACGCCCGTGGTCGTCTCTTCCGAGAGGCCGCGGATCGGGTCATCGCCGGTGAAAAGCTGGGGATGACGCTTGTGGATCGCGACGGTGAGGTCGCCACCGTCGTCGAGGATCATGTTCGGGCCCTTGCCCCCCTTGAACGCATAGATCTGCGCTTCGAGGCACTCTTCGTACTCGGGCTCGGTCATGCCCTTCCAGGCGAAGACGGGGACACCGGTCTCGGCGATCGCCGCGGCCGCCTGATCGACGGTCGAGAAGATGTTGCAAGACGTCCAGGTCACTTCGGCGCCAAGCGCGGTGAGCGTCTCGATGAGGACGGCGGTCTGCGTCGTCATGTGGAGGCAGCCGGCGATGCGGGCCCCCTTGAGCGGCTGCGCGGGGCCGTACTCTTCGCGGATCTTCATGAGGCCGGGCATTTCGCTCTCGGCGATCCCGATTTCCTTGCGGCCCCAAGCGGCGAGAGAGATGTCCTTGACCTTGTAGTTCTTCGCTTCCGACATGTTCGTATCCTTTGGAAATCCCCGGCAATTCCAGGCCGGAGAGTATTTGCAGAATGCACCTAAGAGGTGCTAGCTAGAAATCTTTCGGCGGCCAACGAGGGCCACCCACGGGAGGTGGGCGTCGGGTCCGCGGAAGGGGGACGGCACCGGAATGACGGTCGCCTTTTCGAGCCCGGCGGTGCGCGCCATACGCTTCAGTTCGGCCGGTTCGAAGCCGAGCCAAAGGTCGGCCTGTCCGCGCATCCGCTCATCTTCGTGGCGCGCGTAGTCGAGAACGACGACGGCGCCCCCTTCTGACGTCTTCGTCGCCGGCTGGGCCAGCGAAACGACGGCGCGAAGAAGCTCCGCGGGCCTCGGTGCATGATGCAACAATCGGACGGCAAAGACGGCGTCGGCGGTGCCAAGGAGGCGCCGATGTCCGATGGAGGCGTCGGCAGCCAAGTCCTCAATTTCACTGGCACGTACGTCGACGTTTGTGTAGCCGCGCACCCGGACGCGCTCGGCGGTTCGTGTGATCTGGGCCGGGGAACGGTCGATGGCGACGACCCGCTCGAAGGCGGGGGCGAGCACGTCGAGGAAGCCGCCATCGCCGGTGCCGACGTCGATCGCGAGCTTCCGGCGCGGAAGGAGCTGGGCGAGCGCGGCGACGTAGCTCGCAAGTTCGGCGGGCGGCGCGTCGAGGCTGGTAGCGGCGGCGCTGGCAAAGTAGTCGCGGACGCTCGCGTCACGGGCGGCAACAACGGCGGCGATTCGCCCGAAGCTCCCGTCTTCCACCCATAATCCGCGCCCGCTACGGAGGGCGTCGGCGACGACTGCGTCAAGGCTTACGCCGTCGACGAGGCGTGCGAGGGTGCGCGTGCCCTGCTTGCGGACCGCGATTAAGCCGACCGCCTCCAATTGGGCGACGTGGCGCGATGCGTTCGGCTGGGCGACGGCAAGCAGCTC
>JAAFHJ010000586.1 GCA_013298325.1 Myxococcales bacterium
ATACCCCATTCGAAGCGGAGCGGGCCGAGCGGCGAGAACCATCGGATACCGCCGCCGACCGACGTGCGGATGTTCGCCATCGTCTGGATGCCGTTCCAACAAGGCCGCGAGACGGCCGGAAGGCTTCCGGACGACGACGCCGCCGAGCAATACTGGTTTTCCAAGTTCCACGTGTTGCCGGCGTCGAAGAAGGCAACCCCGCGAATTCCCACCTTATCGAGGACGGGGAACTCGAACTCCACGTTCGAGTAGGCCTGCAAATTTCCACCGATGTTGGCCCCGGGCCAGCCCTGCGCACTGACCGACGGCGAGCCGTTCGGATCCAGCGTTGCGGTGAGTGGAAGTCGCGGACCGAGGGTGCGGAGGCGATAGCCGCGGACGTCAAGAATGCCGCCGAGGAAGTACCGGAGGAACACGGGAACGCCCTCCGGGTTCGGGCTCGTGATCATCCCGAAATTCGCATTTGCCTTCAGGACAAACCCGGAACCCGGTTGGGCCGTCTGGCCGCCGAGCGGAATGTAGAAGCGCCCATTGACCTGATGCCGGAAGAACTCGATCTGGCTTCCGAGCGCCGCGTTCGCGATTTCCGTCGATGCCGAAAGATACGCACCGGACGTCGGGAATAGACGATTGTCACGGGTGTCGTAGGTGAGTGCCGGGCGCAAGGAAAGTGTGCGACCGGTATTGAACAGGTTGGCCAGCGGCAGGCGCGAGTACGCGTTTGCGTAATAGGACGGGACCGACCCGAAAAACGTCCCGCCTTTGCTTGTGTCAACGTTGTCGTACTGCCCGGTTGCGGTCAGCGAAAGGCGGAGCGTCGGCTGAATGAGCGCATAGCCGAACGTGAGGCTCGCGCCAGTCGTGTCTCGCGTAAAGTCCGGAAATACGTAGAGTTGCTTGTAGCCTTCTACGCTCGTCGACCAGTCAGTTCCGAAGAAGTACGGCTCGAAGAACCGCACATTGACGAGCTGACGAAGGCTTGAAAACTGGGCCTGGACGGCCAGCGACTGCCCATTGCCGAACAGGTTCGCTTGCTGAATCTGCGCCGTGGCGATGAAGTTTTCAACCGACGAGAACCCGGCGCCAATCTGGAAGGTGCCGGTCGGCCGCTCCTGGACTTCGAAAATAACGACCGTCTTGTCCGGCGTTGATCCCTGTTCCGTCGAGACGTCGACGCGTTCGAAGTAGCCGAGCGCCGTGATTCGCCGGCGACTCGCTTCGAGTTTGCTTTCCGAGAAGAGCTTGGCCTCCTCGAGCTCCATTTCGCGACGAACGACCTTGTCCCGGGTCTTCGTATTTCCTCGGATTTCGATGCGCTCGACGGTGACCTGGGGGCCCCGCGTGATCGGAATGACGAGGTCGACCTCTTGCTTCGTCGCGTCAAGGTCGGGTTCAATACCGACGTCGACGTTCGCGTAGCCAGCATCGCGATAGAGCGTGCGGATCGCCTGGATATCTTTCACGACGTCGGCGCGATTGAAATAGTCACCGCTCTTGGCAGTGATCAATTCGCGAATCGCCCGGCGACCGTTGAGCGGCTCCACCTCAGCGCCAGTCTCGTCGCGCTCAAATACCTTGAGCTGACGGACCTTGAACCGCGGACCTTCGTTGACGGTGAGGCTTACTTCGATGCCCTCACGGTCCGGCGTCAACATCACCCTCGGCGTGCCGAAGGCGACGTTCATGTAGCCTTTGTCGTAATAGAGCGCCTGCAAGATCAGGACGTCGCGCTCGAGAATATCCTGTTTGTAGGGGCCCGAAGCGGCCCCGAAGGCAAACAGGCCCCCCTGACCGGTCTGCATGACCTCGCGGAGTTCACTCTCGGGGACGTGTGTGTTGCCGACAAAGTGGATCCGGCGCACGGTAACCGGCTGACCTTCCACGATCTTGAAGACGACGCGGACTTCGTTGTCTTCCGCAGGCTCCGTCGTGAAGTCGACCTTCGCGAGGAAGTAGCCCTTCTCCGCGTAGGCGTCCTTCATCTTTTGAACGCTGCGACGCAGGGCAGGGATACTGAGAATCGTATTCGCTTTGACGTCGACCGCTTCTTGAAGCTTTTCGGCGTCGATCTCGTCGTTGCCTTCGAAGGCAATCTCTTTGACGTTTGGCCGTTCGCGGACAAGGAAGCGGAGCTCCACGCCCCGCGTCGACTTCGAAAGGTCGACCTGGATGTCGTCGAAGAAGCCGGAATCCCAGAGTGCGCGGACGTCGCCCGCGAGCAGATCGCCCTTCAGTGCCGTGTTCGGCTTCAATCGCAAATAGGTGAGGACATCTTCTTCGGTGACGCGCCTATTTCCGGCAACGGTGATCCGGGTAATCGTCTGCCCTTCGGCCCGATCCAGTTCCGTCGCGCGAAGCTGGGGCTCCGCCGTGAAAGGTCCCTCCGCCGCAGCCGGGGCGGCGGTCGCCGGGCTTGGCGCGGTGCCTGTCGGCGCCGGAGCGGGTCCACCAGCGAGGGGCCCCTTACCGGGCGTCGCAGGGGGCGCAGGCTTGACCGCCGGGGCCGGTACATTCGTCGCTGGAGGCTTCGCGGGGTTTTGTGCGGCGGCGAGCGGCGCTACCGTGACCAAAGCCGCCGCGAGGCAACCGGTGCGAAGAGCAGCGAGACGGCGCGAAGGGGCGCGCGACGTGCCCATTGGCGTCGCTGCGTCGCGATCCGCGGAGATTTCGGGGCGGGACTCGTGGGGCACGGAGACCTAAAGGGGTGGGCCGAAAGCGAAGGGAAGCGCGGATTTCGTCGCAGAATTCGACAAAGTCGGTGGGCACTTGTGCGGTCGCGTCGATAGCGTACGCCGCCGGTCGCGGTCAATCGTTGCTTGGGACTTCCGCAGCAACGCTTGCGCCGTCCGAAGGTCCGCCCGTCGCCGCCGGCCCCTTCCGGAGCGGTGCCGCGTAGAACCAAGCCGACAGGACGAGGGCGAGCGGGAGAGGGATCATTGCCCAATGAATGCGGGCATCTCCGAGGAGCGATGCCGCCTTGCCGATCGCCGTCGGCGACGTGAGATCGCCAAAAAAGTGGATGCAGAAGATCATCAGTGCGAACCCGCTTGCGCGCACGGCCGGCGGCATCGCGCGGAACGCGGCTAGGTTGACGGGACCGTTCGGGAGGAAAATTCCAAACTCGGCGATCGCTGCGAAGACGAAGAACAGAATCGGACTTGGCGAGAAGAAACAAAGGAAAGCAGCAGGGGCAGCAACGGCGCTGCCAATCGCACAAACCCGAAGCAGGTGCCGTACACGAGCCCGGTCCCGTGGACTTGCGGGGCCGAAGGCGGTGCCGTCATCCGGCGGGCCATCTTTTGCGATTTCGGCGTCGG
>JAAFHJ010000587.1 GCA_013298325.1 Myxococcales bacterium
TCGGGCCGCCCCCGGCGGGGGAGGTGGCTCGGCTTCGGCTCTCTCCGAAGTATACGAAATACGTGGGGCTCCCCGTCGTGGGCGGCGGCGCGTTCCCCATCGTCGCTTCGTCGGCGGTGACCGACGATGCCCTTCGTGAGGCCGCCTACTTGATTGGGAAGATGGTCGCCTACCGGCCGGCGCTCCTGCAGCCGCTCGTGGCGGCGGGCGTCCGCTTTGTGGTGATGGCCCCCTCCGAGTTCACGACCGACGTCCCCGAACATGCCGATTTGACGCCAAAAGCCTACTGGGACCGGCGGGCGCGGGGCGTTGGGGCGACTCCCGAGCGGCCGGCGGTGAGCGGCGGGGAGGAGAACCTCCTCGATGGACCGGGCGACCCCTACGCCGCCGAAAACATTCTCCTCCACGAGTTCTCCCACGCCCTGGAGCAGTTCGCGCTCTCCACCGATCCGGCGTTTGCCGTGCGCCTGCAAGCAGCGTTTTTGGCGGCGCAGGCGGGGCGCCTTTGGGACCGAACGTATGCATCACCCGGGCAGCCGCCGGTCTATGCGATGGAGAACGTTCACGAATACTGGGCGGAGGCGACGCAGTCTTGGTTCGATGCGAACCGCGTCGACGACAACCAGCACGGGCCGCTGAACACGCGGGAGCGGGTGCGCGCGAAGGATCCGGCGGTGGCGGCGCTCTTGAGTGAGGTCTTTGGGGATGGCCCCTGGCGGTATCTGAAGCCGAGCGTGCGGCCGCCGGCGGAGGTCGCCCACTTGGCCCATCGCGGGGTCCCGGTCGGCGTCGCGCCGTTTGTGGCGTTGCCCCCCCTGAATGGGTCGTCCAACCAGACGCCGCTCGTCGCCGTGGGGCGGCTCCCGGCCGTCTCGCCGATAAGCCGCGATAGCGTCAACCTGTTGATTTTCAACATGCGCGCCCGCCCCGTCGACCTCGAGTGGGTCAATTTCTCGGGCGGACTCACCCACTACAGCACCATCGCCGCCGGCGGCTCGCTTTCCCAACAGACCTACGCGGGGCACGTCTGGATCGTCCGCGACGGCGCCTACGATCTTGGCGGGTTCACCGCGTCGTCGCTCGCGGAACAGACCGTCGAACTCCGCTGAGCGGGTCGCTGTGTTCCCGCTCCAGCTCCGACGAGGTCTCTCATGAAAAGCACGCGTATCGCGATCGTGGCGTTCGATCGATTCACGGACATCGACGTGTTCCTCGCCTGGGACCTCTTCAACCGCGTTCGCCGCGACGACTGGCAGGTCAAGATCGTCGGCACGGAGGCCACACACACCTCCGTCGCCGGTCTCCCCATTCCGATGGGCGCGCAGGTCGAGTGGGCGAACGAAGCAGACATCGTCTTCTTCGCAAGCGGTCCGGGAATACGCGCGCTCTACAAGGACCCGACGTACCTCGCGCGCTTCGCCCTCGACCCGGAGCGACAACTCCTCGGGTCGATGTGCTCGGGGGCGCTGCTCCTCGCAGCGCTGGGATTTCTCGCCGACCAGACGGCCACCACCTACCCAACCACGCGCGCCGAGCTCGCCGCGATGGGGATCACCGTGGTGGAGGAGGACCTGGTCGTGCACGGCAACGTCGCCACGGCCGCAGGGTGCCTCGCCGCCCTCGACCTGTGCGGATGGATGCTGGAGCGTCATGCGGGCCGTGAGGTGCGTGACCGCGTGCTTGGCGCCGTGCAGCCGGTATCCAAGGGGCTCGCCTGGTCGGGCGCTTCCCGGTGAAAAACAGAGGCTCCGGGCTCTGCTTTCGCGGAGTTCGCCCACGAAGAGGATCGATTTAAGTCACTTGTTCGAGTAGCGTGCCGCGATGCGCTTCCGACCGACCGCCCCCGCCGTTCTTGCTCTTGCCCCTGTCGTCTTTGGTGCGCTCCTGGCCGGCGCCTGCGGCGACATTGCCAGCGTCGGGGCGACCTCGGCACCGACGCTGGTCGACGGCGGCACCGGCGGCACCGGGGACGGCGCGACCGCCGACAGCGGGCTCATCATCCCCGACAGCGGCCCGCCGGTCGATCCGCCCCGCTGCAGCAACCGCGGCGAGCGCCCGGGGACGCAGGTGACCGTCATCGACGAGAGCTTTGGGCCGGTCGCCTTCTCGGTCGCCGAAAATTGCGAGGGAATCCATGTGATTTGGGGGACGACGGTCATCGCGTGCCCCTACACCGGCTGCCCGGTCGGCGGGACCTTCGCCGGCAAGAGCATCGATGCCTTCGGGGCGACCGGCTACGGCATCGTCAGCGCTGGGAACCGCGTCTATGTGGCCCGCAGCGGCGACCCGGCGACGCGCACGGCGGGCGTCTTTTCAACCTCCTTCGACCTCACCGAGGGTTGGCAGGTCATCTCCGAGCGACCGACGCAGACGGCGACCCTACGGCGCTTCCACGGGCAGGCGCTCGGCGAAACGGTCGCCGTTGGAACCCCCGGCGTGTCGGCGTACCTCTATCCGACGACCGCCGGCGGGGTCGAGCAGGATCTCGCCGGCGACTACGGGGACCCTACCCACCTTTCCCGGTATTTTTCGAACATCGGAAACGGCCGCGCCCTCTACCGCGGGCACAGCGTGGCGGCGAGCCTCTTTGAGTTCGTGTCGACGCCGAGCGTCGCCGTCGTCCCCCGCGGGCTCTCGCGGATCGCCCTCAGCGAGTGGGTGCTCGGCACCGCGACGCGCGCCGTCGGGATCGAGAAGGTCGGCACCGACTTCGGCGTCCTCAGCTGCCCCCTCGACAAAGTCAACTGCCTCGACAGCGTGGCGACGGCGCCGATCGCCCCCGGTTTCTACGGCCCCTTTTATGCGGCCCACGGCCGGATTTACGGTCTTCGCAACGTGAGCGGCCTCGTCTGGGTCGCGTTCTTGGACGACGCCGCGCTCGCCGCCTCCAAGCTCACCGCCACCCTCCTCGGCGACCCCCTCCCGTTCAAGACCGTCTACGATTTCGACGCCGACGACGATCACCTCTACGTCCGCGGGAGCGCCACCTCCAACAGCAAGACGAGCGTCGTCCGAATCGCAAAATAGCGGCACTCCGGGGAGCAAACGGCTAGTGGTGAGTCATGGCGATGACTCTTCGCGCGCGTGCCCTGCTCCCCCTCACGACCGTCATCCTCGCTGCCGTGACGGCCGCCTGCGAAACGACCATTTACGATGTCGACGGCGATGCCGACGCAGGCACCGATGCGGCGACCGACACCGGCGCGGGCCCTCGTAAAGACGCAGGCGATCCGGGCCCGATCGACGCGGCCACCCGCGACGCAGAAAACGACGCTTCGACG
>JAAFHJ010000588.1 GCA_013298325.1 Myxococcales bacterium
GGACCGTAGCTGCGCGTCCGCCCGGAACCGCCGAAGGCGGTGAGGAAACGGCGCGCACGACGGCAGCTGCGCGGCTGCCGCTAGAGAAACCGGCCTATTGCGAGGCCGATCAGGATCCCGGCCAGCAGGCACACCATCCCGATGACCGCCACCCACTGGGGGGCGATACCGCGGTGGTCCTGCGAAGCCGGGATTCGTTCGTCTTGGGCCTGTAATTTCGAGGGGCTCTGCAGGTGTGGGGCCGCCATCGGCGTCGGCGTCGACAGCGCCGAAAGCGGGATCGTCGACGGGCGCGGCGTGCTGAAGCGTGGCTCCGGGAAGGCGCTCGGCGTGCTCAGGCGTACGCCCATTGCCGGCTCGGGGAGGCGGCTCATGCGCATTTCCCCAGTGACCGACGGCCCGTAGGCTTGGGCCAACGCGTGGGCCATCGCGGGGGCGCTCGGCCAGCGGGCGTTGCGGTCTTTGGCGAGGCCGCGGGCGATCACCTCGCCGAGGGGGCCGAAGGTCGGGTCGAAGGACTCGAGCGGCGCCGGTTCCAGCGTCAAGACCGCGGTAAGTTTCGCAAATTCGTTCTCTGCTGGGAACGCGGCGCGCCCGGTGAGCATCTCCCAGGCCATGACGGCGAGGCTGAAGAGATCGCTCCGCGGGTCGACCTCTTTGCCGTTCCGGATCTGCTCGGGGCTCATGTAGGCGGGCGTCCCGAGGAGCATACCGGTCTTCGTGCGGGTGCCGGCGCCGCCGAGGACGTCCATCACCTTCGCGATGCCAAAATCGAGGAGCTTCACGGTGAAAGCGCCCGTGCTGTTACGCGAAAGGAAGATGTTATCCGGTTTGAGATCGCGATGGACGATCCCCTGCGCGTGGGCTGCTGTGAGCGCCGCAAGGGCCGCCTGAAGGATTGAAACCGCCTGCGAAATCGGAATTTTACGCCCAACGTTCGTATAGGCGGAGAGCGCCGTCCCGGAGAGCTTCTCCATCAAAATGAAGGGGCTTCCGTCTTCGGCGACGCCCGACTCAAACACGCGAATGATGTTGGGATGAACCAACTTCTCCGCGATCTTCCCTTCGACGAGAAACCGCTCGACGACCTCGGGATCGAGCATCGCGTGGGGCGCCAGCACCTTCAGCGCGAGCGGCCCCCGGGACGGATCTTCCCCGGCGACGGCCGCCACCTCGTAGACGACGCCCATGCCGCCAGCGCCGATGCGACGGACGACGTCCCAGCGACGCGCAATGCGCGCCCCGACGAGGTCGTGCGGGTCGGTTTCGGCCATGGACAGGTTCTAGCGATCAGCCGCGCTGCTTGGCAGAAAAACGTGCTTCTACGGCGCTTACAACGCGACCGTGCACGTCATCGACCTCTTTGTCGGTGAGGGTGCGATCGTCGGCCTGGTAGACGACGCGGAAGGCGAGGCTCCGGTGGTCGGCGGGGATGCTTCCGCCGACGAACTTGTCGAAGAGTTCGACGCGGCGACCGAGGGGGGCGGCGGCGCTCGCGATTTCGGCGCTGACCGCACCGGCGTCGACGTCGTCATGCACGACGAGGGCGAGGTCGCGCGGAGAGGCCGGGAACCGGGGGATCGCTTGGTAGACAAACGATTTCTTCGGGAGCCCGCGGAGGGCGTCGAGATCGAGGTGGACGACTTGCGTCCCGGCGCCGACCTCAAAGGACTCGACCAAATCGGGATGGAGGGGCCCGAAGTGGCCCACCGCGACACCGTCGACGGCGAGCGTGGCGCCGCCCCGCGGATGGATCGTCGCGATTTCTTTGTTGGAAGTGACCGTCGGCGTCGCACCGACGAGGGCGCGCACAAGCGCCTCCGCCAGGTACTTCGCGTCCCAGACGTCCCACGATTCCGCCTTCGTCAGCCAGGCGGGGCGGTTTCCGGCGAGGACGGCGACGAAGGTCAGCTTCTCGGCCGGCAGCGCCTTCCCGCCGGCTTCCGCGCCTTCTTGGGCATGGAAGGTCGGCGTCGCCGCGAAGAGGGTGCCGCTCCGCTCGCCGTGGCGACGCGCGTTCGCGAGCGCTTCGAGGAGCCCCGGGAGGAGCGCCGTCCGGAGGACGCTCTGGTACTCGGAGAGGGGATTCTGCAAATGAACGCTCGCCGGTTCCGCCTTTGCTTTTTCGAGCACGGCCGGGGAAGTGAGCGCATAGAGGATCGCCTCGGAGAGACCGAGGTTGACGGCGGCACGGCGTACCGTCGTGAGGAATTGTTCACGGCCGCCGAAATCGAGGGTCGGCGCGACGCGCGGAAGAATCGCCGGAATGGTGTCGATGCCGCGGACGCGGATCACCTCTTCGACGAGGTCTGCTTCGCGGGTGAGATCGGGGCGGTGGGCCGGGATCTCAAACGTCGCTTCTCCGTCGGAGCTGGGCGTGCCTGCCGTCTTGAGGCCGAGGCGTTCCAAGATCGCGTGGGCTTCCGACCAGGGGACGACGATCCCGAGGAGACGGTTCATGAAGGCGGCGGTGAGGCGGACCGTCGGTCGGGTGAGCTCTTTTGCGACGACGATGCGGTTTCCGGCGGCCGTTTTCCCGCCGGCGAGGGTGCCGAGGAGCTCCTGGGCGCGGGCGAGGGCGCGGCCGGTGTCCGACCAGTCGACGCCGCGCTCGAAGCGGTGGCTCGACTCGGTGTGGAGCCCGTGGCGGCGGCCGGTGCGGCGCACACCCCGCGGATCGAAGTAGGCGACTTCAAGGAAGACGCGCTTGGTTTCGGTGGAAATTTCACTATTTCCGCCCCCCATAACGCCGGCGAGCGCCACCGGGCCGTTGCCGTCGGCGATCACGAGATCGTCGTGGACGAGCTTCCGATCGACGCCGTCGAGGGTCTTCAAGAGCTCCCCTTCGGCGGCGCGGCGGACGGTGATGCCGCTGGTGACCTTGTCGAGGTCGAAGGCGTGCATCGGGTGGCCGAACTCGAGCATCACGAGGTTGGTGACGTCGACGACGTTCGAGATCGAACGGACGCCGAGCGCCTGGAGGCGGAAGCGGACGGCGAGCGGCGACGGGCCGACGGTGACGTCGAGGGAGGCGCCGGCGCCGTAGTGGGGGCAGCGCTCGCCGTCGGTGATGGTGACCGTCGTTCCGAGCGCATCAAAGGTGGTTTCGGCGGCGGCCGCTTCGGAAATGGCAGGCACTTCAAAGGGGACTTCGAGGAGCGCCGAGAGTTCGCGGGCGAGCCCGAGGTGGCCGAGGCCGTCGGGGCGGTTCGGCGTGAGGCCGATCTCAAAGATGAAATCGTGGGCCTCCCGGACCGCGTCGGCAAACGGAGTTCCCGG
>JAAFHJ010000593.1 GCA_013298325.1 Myxococcales bacterium
GCGGTCCCAGGCCCCTCCGCCAGCGTCGCGCTCCCGTCGGCGGTGCAGAGGACGCGTGCCGGATAGACGTAAAAGTGCTCGCCGGCGCTATGCCGGGCCGCCACCACCCGCGTCAGCGGGACGAGAACCGCCACCGCCTCCGCAAGAGACAGCGGGCGCCGCTCGTTCTTGCGGGCATCCAAAAGTGAACGAAAATCGAGAGATGCACCGACCGGCGCGCCGGCAGGAAGACGACCGGCGGAGGACGGAAGGGATTGCGCAGACATGGGGGCGAGACTTTACGCGATGCGGCGCCCTCGCCTCAAGGACACTCGACGATTCTTGCGTCGGGAAATGCAAAAACCTCGGCGGCACCGAGAGGCGCTGCCGAGGTTCCTGACGCGAGAATCAAAAGCCTAGCGGCTCAGCTCCAGTCGCTTCGAGAGCGCCGTCTCGAAGAGGCCGTCCGGATCCAATTCAGCCTTCAATGCGCGAAACTTCGACAGCCGTTCGTCCCCGTACGCTGCCTTCAATTCCTCCGGCCGCAGGACAGAATCCTTCGCCATGTAGAAGCGTCCGCCCGCCTTCAGTACGATTTGTGTCATCGTATCGGTGAGAGCGGTAAGTGCGTTGCGGTCGGCGGGCACAGGAAAGTCCATCGCCATCGACCACCCATCGAGCGCGTGCGAAAGCAGGAATTTGTCCGGTCGATGCCGCTTCAAGACCGCCAAATAGGGGGGCATTCCGGCACGATGCGAGGCCTCGAAGATGGCCTTCATGGCGTCGAGGGCGGTACCGTCCGGGATGAAGACCTGGTACTGAATGAAGCCGCGATCCCCATACGCAAGGCGCCAGTTCGGCACGTAGTCGAGCAAAAAGGCGAAAGCCACGTGGCTCTGAATGTAGGTCTTCCCATGATTGAGCTTCGACATGAAGTACTTCATGGAATTCACAAACGTGATGAAGAACCTGCTCATGAACGGGCGCAGGAAACGCCAGAGGATCGACTTCGGAACGCCGAGAATCGTCGAGGGGAGTCCCTGAATTTCCGTGTGCGAGAGTTCACCCGGGGCCGGATCCTCGGCCGCCGTCAGGTAATTCGCCTGGTGGATCTCGCCGCGGCCGAGCTCCCCCCCCTCCGCGGTGCCGTCCACCCAACCGACGAGGTAGTCGGAGTGAGGGAGCCGCTCACGGAACGTGGCAAACATCCCTTCCAAATTCGGCGCCGCCATCGCCTCGACGCGCAAAAAGCCGCTCTCGACCTTGTGCATTTGAAGGCGAATATTCGTGATTGCTCCGAGGAGACCGAGACCGCCGATCGCCGCGTGAAACGTCTCCGGATTCTCGTCACGGCTGCACGGAATTTCCCGTCCGTCCGCGGTGACCAGCGTAAATCCAAGTACGTGGTCGCCAAAGGGCCCTTGCTTGAAGTTGTTCTTCCCGTGGATATTCATCCCGAGGCAGCCACCAAGCGTCGGCCGCATCGTGCCGGGGACGACGGCCGGCCAGAAGCCGTCGACGAGCCCACGGCGCCACAAATCTTCCACAGTTACGCCCGGTTCCGCAACGAGGATCCCCGTTTCCGGATCCCATGAAATAACGCGACGGAGCAGCGTGACATCGACAACGATGCCCCCTTCGTTGATCGACGCATCGCCGTAGCTCCGCCCCGATCCACGAAATGTAATCGGCAGCTTCTCGGCGCGCGCGGCCGCAATGACTTCCAAAAGTTCCCCGTGATTCCGCGGTGAAACGAATCGAGAAGATGCCGCAACGGATCGTCCGAATCCATCGACCACCCGCATCGGCGCGGTGTCGCGGAGCGGAGTAACAATGTTGGAAGAGGTCGCTTGAGAAAGAGTGGTGGCAGCCATCAGAAGTTCATCTTTCGGAAGATGAAGGAGGGAATGTTTCGGACGATAAACGCGACGAGCGCCCAACGACTCGGGACGAAGGCGCTCGCGCTGACTTCCGAGCGAGCGAGCGCCAGCGACTGCGATGCCGCTTCGTCAGCAGAAACGAGCCAGAAGAGCCCCTTCATGCCTTTGGTCATTGCGGTGTCGACAAAACCCGGTTTGATCGTGACGACATTGACGCCGTAACGCGAGCAGCGGTTTCGGAGCGACTCCAGGTAGATCGAGAGGGCACCTTTGCTGGTACAATAGGCAGGATTTCCACGGCGACCGCGCTCGCCGGCGATGCTCGAAATACCTACAATTGTTCCAGATTTCGCCGCTTCGAAGCGAGCTGCGGCCGGATTCATCCATCCCATCGCGCCGACAAGATTGACGTCAATCATCTGCTTGTCTTTGGCGAAGTCGTACTCGCCTTCCTCGATCTTCGGCATCACGCCGGCGGCGTAGATGAGGACATCAAGGCCGCCGAGTTTTGCGACGACGGCATCGAAGGTGCCGCGAATCGAATCGAAATCCTGAACGTCGTGGACTTGGGTCGTGATTCGTCCGAAGGCAAGCGGATCTTTTTCGAGCTCTTTCAGCTCCTTCTCGCGCCGACCGAGGACAACTACCTGCGCGCCGGCCCCGGCAAGTTGAAGCGCCATCGCGCGCCCAATTCCCGTCGATCCGCCTACCACAATCGCCTTCTCGTACTTCGCCACAGCTTCCTCCGCGCGTCGCCGGGGCGCCCCGGCGAGCGTACGATCCCGCGCGGTTCGTGCCGCGCGAAGCGCCGACGGAAGTGAGACCGCCGCGCCTTCCGCGTGCCTGGCCAGATGGCCGGGAACGCCGCGAATCGCCTGCACAGACAGCCGATCCGCGAGCGCCCCATACCACCAATCGGCGTCTTCGCCCTCAAAACGTGCCGTTAGGGCCGCGGTATAGGTGGCGAGTGGACGTCAAGGAGACGAGGAGGGGCGGCGTTCGGTCACGACGGTGACGGGGAGCCGTCGTCGTCGTCGTCCGCATCATCTCCGTCGTCGTCGTGCTCTTCCGCCGCGGGGTCGTCGTCGGCATCGTCTTCATCGGGTGAGGTACGAGGCACGGCGATCGGGGCGACCGGTCCAGGGCCGTCGAGGGTGTGGCCGCGGCCGCGG
Organism: Myxococcales bacterium; assembly: GCA_013298325.1. Lineage (GTDB taxonomy): Bacteria > Myxococcota_A > Polyangia > Polyangiales > Polyangiaceae > JAAFHJ01. Next base: position 3,032 of record JAAFHJ010000593.1, read on the forward strand.
GTCGCCTTCGCGATTCGCGCGGAGAGTTCTTCGAGGCTGGCGCGCGCCCGCTCGCGGCCTACGACGCGATACCGGCGCGCAAACTCGAGCACGTATACAATCGGCCAATCGCGCACGTCTTCATAGGCATCTTCACACCCAGCGAGGCGGAGCGCATTTCGGACCGCATCTTCGCCAA
>JAAFHJ010000059.1 GCA_013298325.1 Myxococcales bacterium
AGACGCTTCTTTAGCCGCATTCGCCCGTCGGTGGCACCGGAAGCAACGCGAGCGGCGCGTGCTGCGATCTGCGCGTCGACCATCGCCCGAAAGGGCCGGAGAATCGGTTCAAAGCGCTCGCGTCCCCCTTCGAGGGCACCGAGGACGTAGACCAGCGCTTCAATCGTCGAAACAAACGTCTCTTGAGGCTCGCGGCGAATCCGGTAATCGCTCGGCGCATCGGGGCGAAACGCGTAGCGCGGGAGCTTTGCAAGGCTCGGATTTTCCTTCACAAGCTTCTTCGTTTGTGACCACGTGCCGTCGACGACAATCAAGGTGATCGGCCCCTCGGGCGGGGCGTCTGACAGGTCGATTGAGCCTTCGCCCGGATACAGCAGCGCCGCGGGACGCTCGGGATCGTGAAGCAGCTTTTGAAACGTCGAAGACTGTTCCCAGTGGAGCCCTACATGCAGCTCCGAGTTCGGTAGGCAAAGGGAGGCCATGCGCGCCGTGCCAATCGGCATATCTCGCTCCCGCGGATGCTGGAGCAGAACGACCTTTGTTTGCGTCGGAATCGGGCGGATTTCGCCGCAATAACAAACCGAGCGCGGGCGCCGGCAGGCAGAACAGATCTCGCGATAGACAGACTCTTCGGCGGGCACCATGGCCGGCCCACCTAGCACATTGACAGCCTCACGCACCGTCGGCTAGCGCGCGGAGAATGACCTGGAAGCGCCCCTTCGAAGCGATGATCGACGAACTGTCCCACACGCCTGGCGTCGTTGTTCGCGAGGCGCGGTTGGGCCCGCCGACGCCCGCCGCCGTGATTGCTCGTGCCCAAGCGATCGCCGGTGCCGCCTGGCCCGATGGAATGACCGAGTTTTATTCGGAAATCGGCAGCGTCGACCTCGAGTACGGCATCGACGGCGAAACCAACGGTGGCTCGATTCACATCCCCGCGGTGACGGACGTCTGGGACCACGCGAGCCATGAAGACGAGCTGTGGTTCGACTGGCTCGTCGCGGAGAACCCGGACCATCCGTTCACGCGCATCCGGCCGATCGACCGCTTCGTTTCGGAAGCCTACGCCGTCCTCTACCCGGTCCCCACCGATGGCTCGGCGACTGCGCCCGCCTCGGTCCACTACCACTACTGCGGCGAAGAACTCGTTCCGACCGACCTTAGCTACACCGAGTGGCTGGAGCTCCTCCTGCGGTCCCGCGGTGCCCTCTATTGGCTCAAGCTCACGCTCGGCAAGTCGACCCGCACGACGTGGGTGGAAGCGAACCTTGCGCGCGTCGCCGCCAAATTTCCGAACTTCGACCCGGCGAGCATGAGCCCACCGGTGCCGAAGAAGGAGATCCCCCTCTAGACCGGGTCGGCCACGAGCACGAGCTGGCCGTCTTCGAGAATTTCGATCTTTTTCTGTTTGAACAGACGACCGCTTGCCCGTTTGAAGGCTTTCTTGCTGATCCGAAAGAGCGCATAGATCTCTTCCGGCTCGCTCTTGTCGCCGATCGCGGCGCTCCCCGGCGTCTGCAGGTGGGCGAGGATCGCCGTCGCATCGCCATCGAGCTCTTCGTGGGCCCGCTGGCGCAGGGAGAGTTCGACCTTCCCGTCTCGGTGGATGTTCGCGATGCGAAACTTCGCAGCCTCCCCTTTGCGGAGGCGATGGGGCTCCGTCGCCGGGAGGAGCCCGATGCAGCGGCGCTCGAGGATGACGAAGAGGCCGCGGTCGGGATCTCGCCGCCACGCTTCCCCGTCGACCCAGCTCTCCGCGGCGAAGTTCGGCACCCCTTTCAGGTGCTCGCGCACCTTCGTCGTGCCGGCGAGGCGACCACTCTCGTCGACGTAGAGCGCTACGGCCACGACGTCTCCTACGGCGAGAGGTGCCACCTGCTCACCGAGCGGAATCAGTAGCTCTTTCGCAAGTCCCCAGTCGGCGAATGCGCCAAACGGTGCGGAATCGACGATGGTGACAAACGCCACTTCGCCACGCATCAAACGTGGCTTCGCGCGCGTCGCGACTGGACGATCCTCGGAGTCGAGGTACAGGAAGACGTCAACATCGTCGCCGACTGCCGGCTCTTCCCCGGCCGCGCGGATCGGTGCGAGTTCGGCGCCGGGGAGGAGGACGACCCGCGGAATCGTCTGCTCGGTGCCATCTTCGAAGGTCGCGGGCTCCTCGTAGAGGGTGAGAAACGCGCCGGGCGTGCCGAAGCGGACGATCGGGAGCGTGTGGCGTTGACCGAGCATAGCGGCGAGCCGAGGGTCGATCGGCATACGCTGGGCGACGGCAAGCGGCGGGCGGCGTCCGGTCCGTTCGCGGCCGCCGGAAAATTTGCTGGGCCCGGCGTCGCGGGGGGCTGCAGGCCCACGTGGCGTTCGCGAACGGACGGGCCCTTGTTGAAGCGGGCCCGCCGTCTCTCGCGACGCCGTCACGTTCAAATTTGCTGGCGTTCGCGAACGGACGGGCCCTTTACGATTCGAAAAAGTCACGACGCGGCCTCAAAGGTGGAAGGGGACTCGCTGCCGACAGACGGCGACGGATTTCGCAGCGGGGTGGCAGAATCCCCAAAATATTCGGCAATTTTTGCCTCCGCATCGCTCCCAAAGAAGAGGCGACACGCTTCGCGAAGGCCCGGGGCGTTTTGGATCGCGTCGCGTCGGAGAACGAGGGCGATCTTCGAGCGACGCCGAAGGAAGTCGTCGAGCTTGACGATCATCTCTCGCCGCGCCGCGAGCTCGATTTCACAACGCAGGTACTCGGCCCCTTCAATAAGCACATCTGCGCTTGTGGGATCGGCCCGAATCGCCTCCAACAAATCAAAAGCTTGTGCGCCGTAGCGGCGCCAAAGGCGCGTCGAAAGCGGCTCTGAGGAGGTGGATGACGTTCGTTGATCGAGATCCATCAGACGGGCCTGGTGGAAGAACGAGTCTCGGACGTCGTCGGCCGGCTCGCCGTACCATCGCGCTTTCGGGAACGGAAGCGAGATGCCGAGTTTCTCAACGATCGCGGCGACTTCTTCGCCGACGTTCAGACAATCGGTGAGCTTTCCACCGAAGATGCTCATCTGCTTCTTGGCCTCGTCGACTTCCACGACGTGCTTCCGCGACATCTGCATCCAGTCGGTGCTGGCGCCGCCTTTTGTGCTCACCGCGAGCGGGCGAACGCCACAACGCTCAGCGATGATATCGGCTTCCGTAAGCGGTTTGTCGAGCTTCAAACGCTTGTTGATATTCTCCAGCACGAATCGCCGGTCTTCGGCGGTCACTGCCGTTTGAGGGTCGTCGACGCGCGTGTCGGTGGTCCCGATGCATGTGCGTGGTCCCATCGGAATCACGAAGAAAAGCCGCCCGTCGTCCGCGAAGAAGGTCAGCACCCGCTGATGGGGGGTGAGGCGATTGACGATGAGGTGAATCCCCTTCGAAAAGACGTGCTTGTGATCGGTCTTCGCCCCGTTCTTCGTATTCAACGCGTCGACGAAGGGCCCACACGCATTCAGCAGAACTTTCGCCCGGATCGGGAAGGTCTCGCCGGTGAGCGAGTCCCGACCGACGGCGTGCCAGAGGCCGTCGCTCTCGCGCTTCGCTTCGGAAACTTCGACATAATTTGCGGCAATGCAGCCGTGGTCGAGGGCGCCTCGTACGAAGTTCCACACGAAGCGTGCGTCGTTGTCGTGGAGGTAGGCGTCCGAATACTCGAAACCTCCATCGCTCCCCTTCAATTCCAGAATTGGCTCTTCCTTGGCGATGGTACGCATCGGAAGCAACCGCGGTTTCTTGGTGAAGAAATTTCCGATGAGCCAGTAGAACCACGTGCCGAGCGCGAGCTTCCAGAGGCCGTGGCGGAACCCTTTTTCGTGCATCACGTAGAAGCGGATCTCGCGGACCGTCGACGGGTAGCTCCGGATCAAGTGGTTGCGCGACATGCAGAGCTTTCGCACGAGGGCGAACTCAAAGCTCTCCATGTACTTGATGCCGCCCCACGCCAAGTTGGACGATTGCTGGCTCGTAAACGAAGCAAAATCACTGCGATCGACGAAGGCGACCCGAGCCCCTCGGGCCGAAAGGCAGGCGGCAGCGACCGCGCCATTGATGCCACCGCCAACGACAAGCACGTCGTGGATGCCTTGTTGGAGCCGCGCCACGTTGGTCGTGCGCAGCGACGGCGCCGCGGGACTGCGAGAGGACAACATGGCGCCGACCATAGATCAGAATCCCGAACACCGCGCACCGATGGACGGAAGCGGCGCAAACCGCGGCGGCCGTCGCTTCCCGCTCGCTTTCCCACCGCGGAATGTGCCAGGAGGCGTAGCGAACCGCTTGCGACTCTTCGACCTTCCGTCGGCGGGACCTCGGGCGGACGCGCTCCCTCTCCGGGAGCGCCGAGCGCGCCCATCGACGCCGGGGCGCCTCTACCGCGCGGCTCACCAGAAGAAAACCTGGCTTTGAGCCCCACGTCCCCTCAAAAGGCGTCGTCGAAAAGACCGAAACTTCCGCATGCAATTTTCTGATTTCGCGCTCTCCGAGCCGATTCTCCGCGCCGTTCGTGATGCCGGCTACGACACGCCGACCCCCATTCAGCAGAAGGCGATCCCCGATGTGGTCGCCGGCCGTGACCTCCTTGGGTGCGCGCAGACCGGCACCGGGAAGACCGCCGCCTTCGCGCTCCCGATCCTCGAGCGCCTGCTCCTCGCCAAGGCGAAGCGTGAAGACGTCTCCCTCGCCGGAAAGCCGGCGGGCCGCGGCGACGCAGCGCCCGGGCGTCGTAAGCTCCGCGTGCTCGTCCTCTCGCCGACGCGAGAACTCGCCGCACAAATTCACGAGAGCTTTGAGACCTACGGGAAATTTACCGGGTTTCGTTCGGCGGTTGTTTTCGGTGGCGTAAATATCAATCGCCAGATCACCGAACTCGGTCGCGGCGTCGACATTCTCGTCGCGACGCCGGGGCGTCTTCTCGATCTGCTTGGGCAGCGCGCGCTCACGCTCTCCGATTTGACCGTCTTCGTCCTCGACGAGGCCGACCGGATGCTCGACATGGGGTTCATCCACGACGTCCGAAAGATCGCCGCGCTCGTCCCTAAAGTCCGTCAAACGTTGTTCTTTTCGGCGACGATGCCCGACGACATCCGCGCGCTTTCGAAGAACATTCTGACGAACCCCGTCGAGGTCGCAGTCACCCCGGTCGCATCGACGGCAGAGACCATCGATCAACGGATGTACTTCGTGGAGAAGGCCGACAAACGCCACCTCCTCGTCTCCGTCCTCAAAGACGAAAATATCGAGCGCGCGCTCGTCTTCACGCGCACGAAGCACGGCGCGAACCGCGTCGTCGAGCACCTGGAAAAACTCGGCATTGCTGCCGCAGCCATTCACGGCAACAAATCCCAAAACGCCCGCGAACGCGCCCTCGACGGCTTCAAAGCCTCGGAGATCCGCGTCCTCGTTGCGACCGACATCGCCGCCCGCGGGATCGACATCGACGGCCTCGCCTTCGTCGTCAACTACGAGCTGCCGAACATCCCCGAGAGCTACGTCCACCGAATCGGCCGTACCGGTCGGGCAGGGGCCTCCGGCCGCGCGATCTCGTTCTGCGAGGCCGAAGAGCGCCCCTACCTCCGCGACATCGAGAAGCTGATTCGTCGGAAGATCGACGTCATCGCCGAGCACCCGTATCCGTCACCGCTCGGTATTCCCTCGGGAATCCCCGGTTCGGACCGCCGCGCCGCTGAGGCATTCGCCCGTACCGCCGCCGCTTCTGATCCCGATGCTCGTCCGCCGCGCGAGTCTGGCGGCCGCGGCCGCGGTGGCAATCAGGGGCGCCCGGGATCCGGGTCGCGCCCCGGTGCACGCTCCGGCCTCGGTGGTCGTCCGGAGGCGCGCCCCATCGGGGGTCGCCCGATCGCCGCAGCCCCCGCCGGCTCCCCGGCACGTCCCGCTCGTCCCAACGGAGCGGTACCGAGCGCCCCCGTCGCCCCCGGCGCCCGCCCTGCCACGTCCAACCACCCTCGCGGACACCGCGGCGGTGGCGGTCCCCGTGGCCCGTCCGCTCGCTGAAACTCGCTGGAATCACGCGCTTTTCTTGCGCACTCGGAGAACGTTAGATGCTTGCCACGTCGAAGCTTGGAAAGTCCTACGGCGGTCGCGTCCTTTTTGAGGATGTCTCCCTGCAGCTCAATCGAGGCTCGCGTTACGGGCTCGTCGGCGCCAACGGCGCGGGCAAATCAACGTTTCTCCGGATTCTGTGTAGCGACGAAGAGGCGTCGGAAGGGCATGTGATGATTGCGGCGAACACGCGAATGAGCGTGCTTCGCCAAGATCGTTTCCTCGACGACGCCTCCCTTGTGATCGACCTCACCATGGCCGGCGATACGGTCGTCTGGGGGGCGATGCAGGAGAAGGCGGCGCTGGAAGAGGGGCATGGCGATGCGAGCCAAGTTGTCGCTCTGGAAGAGCGCATCGCGATGCATGATGGATACACGCTTCGTGCGCGCGCGACGGCGATCCTCGAAGGGCTCGGCCTCCCGATAGCGACCCACGAGCGCCCGCTCGGTGAGCTTTCTGGCGGGTTTAAGCTTCGGGTGCTCCTCGCTCAGGTCCTCCTTGGCGGCCCCGACCTGCTCATGCTCGACGAGCCGACGAACCACCTCGATATTCTGTCGATTCGGTGGCTCGAACGGTTCCTTGCAGGATACACGGGTTGCGCGATCGTCATTTCCCACGATCGACGCTTCCTCGACGCGACCGCGACGCACATTCTCGACGTCGACTACGGTACCGTCACGATCTACACGGGTAATTATACGGCGTTCGTCGCCAACAAACAGGCAATTCGCGAACGCAAAGAGGCAGAAGTTGCCCGTGCAGAAGCAAAGATTGCCGAAAAGCGCGCCTTCGTCGACCGCTTCGGCGCGAAAGCGACAAAGGCGAAACAGGCCCAGAGCCGCCTGAAACAGATCGAAAAGATCGAGGTCGAAGAGCTCGCCGCGACGAACCGTCGCACCCCCCACTTCCGCTTCGAAGCCGAGCGACCGAGCGGCCGCGACGTGCTTACCGCCGAGAAGCTAGCGAAGGCGTACGGGGAGAAGAAAGTCCTTACAAACGTAGGGCTTACCATCCGTCGCGGCGAGAAAGTCGCCATCATCGGGCCGAACGGGCTCGGGAAATCGACGCTGTTGAAGGTCCTCGTCGGGGAGACGCCGAGCGACGAAGGGACCGTCGCCTGGGGCCACGAAACCCGCATTGGTTATTTCGCGCAAGATCACAAAGATCTGCTCCCCGATCCGAAGGCGACCCCGCTGGACGTCGTCTGGAACGATATCCCCCAGGCGGCGACGACCTACGTGCGTGGCCAGCTTGGGCGCGTGCTCTTCAGCGGCGAGGACGTCACGAAGCCGGTCGGCGCCCTCTCCGGGGGCGAGGCTGCGCGGCTCGTCTTCTGTCGAATCATGGTGAAACGTCCGAACGTGCTCGTCCTTGACGAGCCGACGAACCACCTCGACATGGAAGCGATCGACGCATTGACCGACGCGCTTAAGGCCTTTGATGGGACGGTGATCTTCGTCTCCCACGATCGCGCCTTCGTCGCGTCTGTGGCGACGCGCATCTTCGAGCTCACGCCGACGGGGCCGCGGGACTTCCCCGGAACCTATGACGAATACCTTTCTCGCCAGGGGGAGGACCACCTCGACGGGGATCGCGTTGTCCTCAAAGCGAAAGAGGCGGCGAAGGCAGAATCAAAAGGGGAATCGGCGGCGCTCAGTTGGGAAGAGCAGAAGAAGCTTCGCAACCGAAAGCGCGACCTCCCGGTGAAGCGGGACAAGGTGCTCGCCGCCATGGAAGTCGCCGAAGCGCGGCGCAAAGCGATCACCGACGGCTATGCCGCCGAGGGCTTCTTCGAAAAGACCCCCGCCGATGTCCTCGCCGCCCTCGAAAAGGAAGACAAGGACCTGGCTGCCCAGGTGGACGCCTTCGTCGCCGAGTGGGAGCGCTTGGAGGCGGAAATTGAGGCGCTCGGCCCCTGAGGCCGCGCCGGTAAGCCCTCAGAAGATCGCGTAAAAGAACGGCGCGAGGAAGCTTGCGCCGCCGGTCGCGAGGAGCAGGCCGATGGCTGCGAGGAGCACGAGCGCCAGCGGGACGACGAAATAGGGGTAGTCGCGCGCCACGTAAGCGAGGAGCGACCGGAGGGTCTTGAGGCGGCTCAGAAGGTTCATCGGCGCGTCAGGATGAGGTCTTCGACGACGAGCGCGTCGACCTGGGAATCGCGAAAGAAGGCGACCACATCTTCGGCGCGTGTGCAAATCGGTTCACGCCGACCGTTAAGCGACGTGTTGAGCACGACGGGCGGCAGGCCGAGTGCCGCAAGTTCGCCGAGGACCCGGTAGACGAACCCCTCGCCGACCGTCTGCAGGCGGGCGGTCCCGTCGACGTGGGTCACCGCCGCAAGGGCGTCTTCGGGGTAGCCGGGCGGTACCGGCGGAACGTGCCGAAGTCCTGTCATAAATCGCGTCGTTGCGTCCGGCGGGGCACCGAACCAGCCGGCGGCGTCTTCATCGCGCGTCAACGGCGCGAAGGGGCGGAACGGCTCCCGGTGCTTGACGGCCCGGTTGAGCGCCTCCCGTACCGACGCGGGGCCCGGCGGCGCCAGGAGCGACCGGTGGCCGAGCGCCCGCGGCCCAAATTCGGCGCGCCCTGTGGCGAGTGCCACGATTTTCCCTGCAGCAATCGCACGGGCGACGTAGGCCTCGGCGGCGTCGCTCCTGGTGACGGAAAGGCCGAAGGCTTCGCCAAGCGCTGCTGCCCGTTGCCGGTCGATGGCGGGGCCGAGAAACGCGTCGCGGAGCGGCTTCGGAGCGACCCCCTGGGTCCGCACATAATGGTTGTAGGCTGCACCAATGGCAGAACCGGCGTCGTCGGCCCCCGGCGGGACGAAGACGTTCTCAAAGCCACTTTCGCGGACGAGGCGGCCGATCGCCACCGCATTCAGGGCGACGCCACCGGCGATACAAAGCGTATTGGACTTCGTCTTCTTTCTCAGAATCCTTGCCAAATCAAGGAGCCGATCTTCGAGGACTTCTTGGACGGACGCTGCCAGATCGGCGTAGCGTCGATCGCGCGCGTCGCCGAGTTCCCAAGGCATGCCAGGCTGCCGTGCCTCGCCAAACTCGGCGATCATGCGCGCCGAATAGCCGACGGAAGTTCCTGTTTCGTAGGCAAAATAGCGACGATCGAGCCGGACGGAACCGTCCGCGGTCACCGTTGCGAGCTTGGCGATCTCCGCCTTGAAGCGAGGCTCCCCAAACGCGGCGAGCCCCATGAACTTGTATTCGCCCTCGTTGATTTCGAAGCCTAGCAGAGCAGCAAATGCTGCATAGAAGAGGCCGAGCGAATGGGGAAAATTGGTTTGAAAAAGAGGGGTGGAGAGGCCTGACGTGCGTGATGCCAGGTAGCCGGCTGTCGACAGGCGCTCGCCAACGCCGTCGACGGTGAGCACCGCAGCGTCGTCGGCGGCGCTCGCATAAAACGCGTAAGCGGCGTGGCTCGCGTGGTGATCGCCGGCGTGCACCTGCTCGCGGGGGACGCCTGCGGCGGCGGCGAGTTCATCGAGGACCCACAGCTTGCTTCCGAGCTCTTCGCGAAGAGCAACGGGAAATTGCCGAAAAGATTCTGGAAAGTTCCGAAAACAGTCGACGAACACGCGAGAGGCGCGGGCGATCGGGTTCTCGTGAAAGACGACAGCATCAAGGACGTCGCCAGTGATTCCCGCCTCAGCGAGGCACCAGGCGATGGCGCGCTTCGGGAGCGCGGGGTCCCCTTTCTTCCGGGAAAGGCGCTCCTCGGCGACGGCGGCGACGACCTCGCCGTCGATGAGCAGGGCGGCGGCGGCGTCATGGAAGAGCGCGGAAACACCGAGGATCGCGTTCATTGGGGCGGAAGCGCTTCGGGCTCGCGCCGTCCGGCGAGGGAGAGAGCTGCAAACGGCCCGGCGACGAAGTAGAGCGCGATCGCGAGCAGCGAGAAGAGCGGCGCCGTGAGCGTCCCCCCTGCGGCGCGCCACAAGGGGACGACCTCGCCCGCCTGCGCACGGAGGAGCGCCCGCCGGGCCGCACTCGGCCCGCCGGCAAGGTCCACGAGGAGTTCCCACGTGTAGGTGGCGTGGTTCCGTTCGTCTTCGGCCACGCGGCGGCATAGGGCCGCGCTGCGTGGGTCGCCGGCGGCGTCGAGGATCGCGATCCGCGTCTCCAGCTGAGCGAGGGCGCGTGCCTCGCCGTGGTGAACAAATGCTAAAAAGTCAACCTCTTCTCGCTGGCCGAGACCGGTTGGCGCCACCCGGGCTTCGACCCGCGAGGGATCGCCGTAGGGGATGCGGCCCCCGAGGTCCTGAGCGATGTGCCCCAGCTCCTCCGCGCGTTTGGCGAACATCCGCGTGTGGCGCACTTCGTCGGCGGCATGCGCCAGGTAGCGTGCCGCCCGCTCCGCCGAAGGGGTCCGCGCGGCTGCCTCGCGGAGATCGAGCATGCTCTCCCACTCGGAACGCGCGAAACTCTCGAAAAGACGAGCGGTTAACCACGGTGACGCATGGACGAACGGCGCCGTACACGCCACCGGCACGCAGGCCAGGAGCGTCCAGATTCCGCGCGGGAACGCCACCGATTCCTGCATCGCCGCGACGGTAGCACTTTCTCTCCCCGCACCGACGTGTTCAGCCTGGCCCCGTGATTCCGATCCTCCACCGCGACGCCGAGCTCCTGGTCGTCGACAAGCCGGCCGGGCTCCTGACCCACCGGACCGAGCTCGCCCCCGATCGGGACGTCGCCATGATGCGCGCCCGAGACACGCTCCAGGCGCTCCTCGACGCGGAACGCGTGGCGGCCGAAGCGCCAGAACATGGCGAAAGGTCAGCAATTTCTCGCGCACCCGGAACCAGTGAGGAAACGGCGAACACGACCGCCGCGTATGTCTACCCGGTCCACCGGCTCGATCGTGGCACGAGCGGCGCGCTCGCCTTCGCGCTGACGGAAGACGCGGCCCGAAGCTACCGGACCGCCTTCGACGAAGGGCGCGTCGAAAAAGTGTATTATGCACTCGCTCGGGGGACGATGCCGGCGGAAGCCCACGTCGAGTACGCGATCCCAAAAGCGGAGGGGAAGGAGCGCGTGATGGCCGTCACCGACTTTCGCCTCCTGCACGCCGGCGAGTGGTTTTGCCTCGTGGAGGCCCGGCCCAGAACCGGGAAATTTCATCAGATTCGTAGGCACCTCGCCCACCTCCGCCACCCGATCGCTGGCGACACGAACTACGGGACCGGCTGGTTCACACGGAAGGTTCGCGAGGAGGGGGGGCTCCTTCGCCTCGGCCTTCATGCATCGTCAATCACGCTTCCGGGGCCGACCCACGATCCGGCTTCGATCACCGTCCGCGCCCCGCTCGCGAGCGACTTCCGCGAGGCGCTCCTGCGTTTCGGGGTCCCGGAAGCGCTCGTCGCGACGCTCTAAAAAAAGAGTCTTACTGACTCTTTGTAAGGGTCAGTAGGACTTTATTTTGCGATGGGGCCGCGGAAGCTGAGCGCGACGTCGTCGGCGCTATTCTTCGGAATTTCGTAGGTTTCCGCCTCGGAGACCCGGACGGGGCCATGGACCTGCATCCCTGCCGCACCGATCCCGCGCTCCCGGTTGCAGAAGCCGGTCGCCGTCGGAGGCGCGTTTCCGTCGCCGCGACGGATGGTGACGTAACAGGTCGCCGTGGAGGCGTTCACCGTCATCTCGAGCTTTTCGTCGCTCTTGGCGGTCAGGACGCACGGGACGTTGAAATCGTCGGTCGGGGCGAGGCGGCAGAGGTAGTTCCCCGCGCGTAACCCCCGGACTTCCTTGGTCGCCGTGGCGATCGGTGGCTTTGGCCCCCGGGGCCACACGAGTGCCGCCACGCAGGCGAGCGCGACGATGGCGCCGACCACATACAGGCTCTTCGGGACCGGGTCGGTCATCGGGATCGGCCCGGTTTCGGGGGCGTCGGCGCGCGGCCTGAGGACCGCGGCCGGGAGCGCGGGGGCAGCGAAGGTGTTCACCGTCCCGCCCCGCGAGGCCGGAGGGCGTTCGCCGCTCGGCGCCGTTCCGAAGCGCTCCGGAACGCTCGGTCGTTCTTGGAGGGGATTCGGCGTGGCGATCGTCGGTTCGAAGCCGATATAGCTGCTGCTGGTCTGCGCCGCTTCCTCACGTAAGTATTGAACAAGACGGTCCGTTTCGCCGGCGAGCGGCTGTGGCGCAGCCACCGTCTCCGCGAAGATTCGGGCGGCGATGCGCGCTTCCGGAAAGCGCTTGGACGGGTCGCGATCAACGCAGCGGGCGAACCAAGCGTCGAAGCCGTCGGGGAGCGAAACGCCGTGCTCCCGCGCGCGGACCGACGGCGTCGGGATCGGCTCAAGCAGGAGCTCGCGGAGGAAGGCGGCTGGCGTGGAGTTGCTCGCACTTCCTGCCGATTTCCAGAAGGGCCTACCGACGAGGCAGGCGTACGCCACCAGTCCAAACGGCCAGACGTCGGTCGCTGGGGAGAGGTGGGGATCGGATTCGGTCTGTTCGGGGGCGAGCCAAAAGGGGGTGCCCACGGCCTGGGTGCCGACGCGCGACGCATGTTTGACGTCCTTCGCAACGCCAAAATCGAGCAATTTCACGAAGAACGGTGCCGTTGCGCTGCTCGCCCGGCAGAGAAAAATGTTCTCCGGTTTGACGTCGCGATGGACGATCCCGAGGTCGCCGGCGGCGCCGAGGCCGTGGGCCACCTGGGTCAGGATCGCCGACGTCATCGCCGGCGAGAGCGGGGCGAGGGTGTCAAGCCCGCGCGCCAGGGAGGCGCCGGCGAGCAGTTCCATGACCAAATACGCGACGTTGAGCGTTGCGTCGTGACCGGCGGTGAGGACCTTCACCACATGATCGCTCTCGACGGTCGCCGCGAGTTCGGCCTCACGCCGGAAGCGCTTCGTCAGCGATTCGTCGAAGGAGAGCGTTTCATGCATCACCTTGAGCGCCCGCCGCACGCCGGTGGACCGCTGAAGCGCGACGTACACCGCCCCCATGCCCCCCTCGGCGAGGGGGCGCTCGATCACAAAATCGCCACCAATTTCAGTACCATTGGCGATGCGCGACGTTGAAATTCGGCCCTGACTTCCGCCACCGCCGTCGCCGGCAGGGCGATCCGACCGCGGGGCAGCCGTCGGCGAACTCTCGAAACGGTCGGGCTCCATGCGGCCGGGACTCTACTGCGATTTCGGCCGTCTCGTTCCGCGATCTCGGTCAGCGGGCGACAACGTCGAGGACCGAATGGGCGGTCGTCACCACGGCGGTGGTCACGAGGCGGACCATCCCGTAGCTGAACGTCACCGTCGCGTCGTGGATGGCGCGCACGGCGCGGACTGGCGCTGCGATAGGCGGCACGCGATCGAGGAGTTCGAAGGGGCGAGCCGCCGTCGCGAGGTGGATGTCCTCGATAGCCCGCGAGCCGTGTTCGACGGCGTCGTGGACGAGATCGAGAGACCCGCGAAGGCGCTGTTCTCCGAGCGAAATCGGTCGTTTGTGCGTCGGTCCGTCAGCGCGATCGGTCTCTTCGTTCATCCTGCAACTCCAGCGTCGGTGTACCATGCACGAATCTGGTCGTATACCTGGGGATCGTGGGCGAGGTCCATATGCGCCATCCGGCTGCCGTCGGCCCGTCGCGCCAAGATGGCTACGGCATGGCCCGCAGCGACGCCACCCGGCCCCGGGGCCGCCTGCCCGTGAGTTGCGCTCGTGACCGGCACCATGACGTCCCCCATCACCCGCGAGAGAAGCGGATCTTCGGAGAGCGTCCCTGCGATGAAGTGGTGCTTCAATGCGGGGAGAAGGGGCACGGGGTGGGCAGGATTCTCAAGAAGCGTCAGGCGCTTCTCCTGGAGGCTGTGCTCGCTCGTCAAATCGGCATCTCCGAGGTCTTTAATTCCGGCACTTCGGAGGTCTCCGAGGGTCGCCGCAAGCCGCACGTAGGGATCGGGGATACGTCCGAGGAGGCGTGTTGCCAGACGACCGAGGCGCTCGAGAGGGGCGCCGCGATGGGGAGTGCCGACGTAGAAGCATGATGTTACAAGTGAAAGCCACCCAGGCGGCTTTGGAGCTGTTGCTGCGACGTGGCAGGCGCTGCGAACGACGAGCCCGCCCATGCTGAACCCGAGGAGGATGATCTCTTCGACGGGTACTGGAAACAGGGCCACAAGGTTCTCGAGAAAAGATGAGAGATGTGCGCCATTCTCGGGGATAGAAAGGCCTGTGTTATAGCGCAGGTATACCGACGTCGCTGCGAAGTCTTTTGCAAAGGAGACGCCGTAGTCGGTCGGCTGGTCGTCGACGGCATACTGCCAATCGAGTTCGGTACACATCAGCCCGTGAAGCAGTACAACGACCCGCGAAGAGGCGGCCGGGAAGGCTTCTGCGAAGCCTTCCGTGGTGGCAGGAATCGGCCGGCCCCCTTGTGACGGCAGAACCGCTCCGAACGGCGTCGCGAGCCCGTTTCCGCGGCGATTCAGATAGTCGCCGACGGCGCCGTTGAGGATGGCCAGCGTCCGTTCGAGGGCGGGAACCGCCGACGGCGCTGAGGGAACGACGAGCACAGGGGCAGCAGCTGCGGTCATGGCTGCAGGGTAGAGCAATTATGCACTGCGTCAATCGGGCGCCTCGCTGTTTCCCCGCCGCCGGGCTGGGGGCGGACCAGGGGCTGGGGCCGCGGGGTCCCAGGCAGCGTCTCCGTTGGGTACCGGCCGGGGCGGACCTCGCGCCGAAACCGTAAGGAAATGTCTGCCTTTGCACGGGTCTGGCGCATCGTGCCTACAGTTGCTGCGGCTGTCCGACACTCCGGCACAGAACGTGTACGGCGAGCGGTCATGAACGCCCGCACTCCGAAGCTCATCCCCCTCGTTCTTGGGTCTGTGACGCTGCTCACTGCGCTCGCTCTTGGAGGTTGTGCGGCGGAAGATGGGGATTTTGAAACCGTGGTGGAAGGGGACGACAGTCTCGTTACCCAGGAATCCCTTGAGCTCGGTGCGGGGCTTCCTGAAGCCGACTTCAACCAAGGCGCACTACGTGCGGATCAGCAAACAGTCTCGCTACGCGCCTTCGATTCGCCGGTGAAAG
>JAAFHJ010000589.1 GCA_013298325.1 Myxococcales bacterium
CGCGGTCCCGCGCCAGTTCGCCTTCAAGGGGCAAAAAAAGGGCGCGATGGCAGGCCGTGGCACGCGTCCTCCCGCGCCGCCGAAGCCGTCCATTTCTCCCCCCACGAAGGTCGTGCCGGCGCCCAAGGTCGCGCGCGTCGGTATGCCCGTCATCGAGGCGTCGCCCAGCTCCGCGCGCCGGCCGCCGCAACCCACCGCGCCGCCCACGCCCCCCAGCCCCACCCACGCGCAGTCCGCTCCCCCCGTAGGTGGCGTGAAGCGGCCCGTGATCCGTCCCATTCGGCCCTCGGGCCCTGCCGGTCCGCCCTCGGGCTCGGTCCCCGCCGCGAAGCCTGCCCAGGTCGCCGCGCCCCCGCCGGACGACGACGACGACGAGAAAACAGCCATCGCGGCGCGTCCGAATTTTGCCGCCATGAAGGCGCAGGCGCAGCGGCCCCTCCGCAAGGAGATCATGCCGAGCTCCACGTCCTTCGCTTCGCGCCCGCAGCAATCGGGGCCGGTCGATCTGGACGAGGTCGAGATCGAAGAGGGCGGCATGGCCGAGGCCGAGCGCGCTCTCGAAGCGATGACCGATTTCCGCCTCGCCGACACGGCGCTCCAGCGCGGCGATCTCTCGTCTGCCGAGGCGCTCGCGGAGAAGGCGGTCGAGGGCGACCCTGCCCAGTCCGAGTACCGCGCGCTGCTGATTTGGGTGCGCTCGCAGAGCCGTCCGAACGAGCTATCCGAGTTCGTCGGGGAGTTCGACTTGGTGCTCGCGGACGATCCCGCGTGCGAGCGAGCTCACTACTATCGAGGCAAGTTGTTGAAGGCGTTGGGCAGGCACGTGGACGCGCTCGCGTCGTTCGAGGACGTGCTCACGCTGAACCCTCAGCACCGCGAAGCCACGATGGAAGTACGCCTCCTCCGCCCCCGCCGCTAGGAAGGCGGGCTGCTTTTCGCCGATACCTTCGCGCTGGCGGCGTCGGGCGTGCTCACGAACAGGAGTTCGCTCCGCGCGCCCTCCTTGCCAGCGCTCGGTCTCGACGAAAATCAGCCCACCTTCCTTCCCGTCCGCTGCCTTGGACCCGGGCTCGGAGACCCGCCCGGGGGCTCGGGCTCGGAGACCCGCCCGGGGCCCGGGCTCGGAGACCCGCCCGGGGCTCGGGGACTCGCCCGGAGACTCGGGGGCTCGGAGACTTGGCCGCGGGCTCGGAGAGCCGCCCCACCGCGTTCGGCGCGGGGGTTAGCGTTGGGGCATGATTTGGGTGCGGTAGCCTTTGACGATCGCGGCTCGGGCGGCTTCCATTTGGGCTGTCTTTTGGGGGCTTGCGGCGCCGCTGCGGGCCATTTCGGAGAGCTTTTGTTGGGCGGCCCACATGTCGCTGGCGGGGATGCCTAGGGCGCTGCGGAAGGCTTCGGCCATCTCGTTTGCGGTGCGGAAACGCATCGCGGGGTCTTTTGAGAGACCTCGGTTGAAGAGCGCCTCTAGGACCGGTGGGGCTTGGGGGAGATAGCGGCGTATGGGCGGGGGAGGGGCCTCTACTTGGGCGCGCCGAACGTCGTACTCCGTGCGGTCCGTCGTGGGGAAAGGGAGCTTCCCCGTCAACGTCTCGTAGAGGACGATCGCCGCTGAATAAAGGTCGCTGCGACCGTCGAGAGGCTGCCCTAAGACCTGCTCGGGGGACATGTACGCGCCCGTGCCGGGGGCGTTCTTGGCCTCCTCGGGAGTGGGGGCGGTGACTCGCGCGATGCCGTAGTCGGTTAGCTTCACGATGCCGTCGTTGCGGATCAACACGTTCGAGGGCTTCACGTCGCGATGCACGATGTCGAGCGCGTGCGTCGCCGAAAGCGCGCCGAGGAGCTGCTCGAAATAATGCCACGCGCGCCGAAAAGGGACCCCAGGGAGCGACCCCGGACCCGCGAGCTGGGCGCGCGCGACGTGACG
Source organism: Myxococcales bacterium (assembly GCA_013298325.1). Taxonomy (GTDB): domain Bacteria; phylum Myxococcota_A; class Polyangia; order Polyangiales; family Polyangiaceae; genus JAAFHJ01. The sequence goes on from JAAFHJ010000589.1 coordinate 1,925, forward strand.
CGAGATCACGTCCTCCAACGTGTTGCCGTCGACGAATTCCAAAACGAGCGTCATCGTCGCGCCAACGCTCGATGGGCCCGCCCCGGACTCGGCCGCCGGGATCCACTCGAAGATCTCGTGGAAGCCGACCACGTTCGGATGCGAGAGCCTCCGCAACGCGTCTGCCTCGCGCAAGAAGAACGTCTGAAACTGCGTGTGCAAGCTGCCCTGATGCTTGAGCTGCTTCAACGCCACGAGCTCCGGCGCGCGCCCCGCATGCGGACCGTCTGGCGCGTAAAACGCCCACGCCCGCCACACCACCCCCATCGCCCCAGCGCCAAGCCTCGCGTCCACGATGTAGGTCGCGAAGCCTCGATCGATGCGCGTGCCTACCCCCGCCTGCGGCGAGCGCCGCCGCGAAGGCTGAAGAGACCGGCACCCAGGACAGACCACCGTGCCGATCCCGAGCGGCGTCTGGCAACGAACACAGGGAATCAAAAGTACCCCCAGTCTAGCCAGCCACGCCGATTCACGGGCGCCCAAAACCGCCCTCCCCGCTCCACGTGCGTCTCCTCGCCCCCACACCGTTGGCCACCGATCCCTCGAGTGAGAGACCGAACGCGGCGGCAAAGCCCAACGATGGCGCGAGCATGCAGGGGTGGCCGAACCGCTTCGGGACGCTAACGTAGGAGAGATGCACGCGGCGCTTTCACCCGAGGTCGACGAGCTCGCCGAGGACGACCTCGCCGCTGCCTCCGAAGCCTCCGATGACCGCGAAAGCGCGATCGAGGTGCGCTCCGAACGGCGCAGCGTTTCCCCCTCGCACCCCCCACCCGATTTTCGCTACGTCGCGCTCGAGCCCTACGACGCGAGCACCTTCGCGGCCACCGCGCTCGCAGGAGTCGCGGCGTGCTCCGGGGTCACCTTCGCGCTGGGGCATGGCCGGGTCGCCGGGCTCGTCGCTTCGGGGGCTGCCTTGGCGTGGCTCGCGCTCCGTTCGCGGAGCCGTCCCTCGGTGCGCGGGCCCTCGATCGCGCTCGTCCCGTGGGGGCTGCTCGTCGAGTGCGAGGTCGCCCCCCGCGCGCTCTCGTGGGCCTCGATTCGCGCGGTCCGCGTGAGCAGCGCGCACGGACGCGACGGCGGGAACACCACCACCGTCGCCAGCTTCGTCACCGTCGAGACCCTCCACGAGACGTTCGTCGGCCGCACCCCCGGCGAGGCCAACCTCGAGCGCCTCGAAGCGCATTTGCCGGCCTACACGATCGAACAAGGGCTCCCCGTCGCGCTCGACCTCGAAGGCCTCGTGCCCGCCGACGTGACCGACGAGAGCGGCGCCGAGCGGCTCCTCTCGT
>JAAFHJ010000590.1 GCA_013298325.1 Myxococcales bacterium
GGCACGATTCTCCTCATCACCGGCGTCGCGCTCCCGAGCCGCGAGGTGATCGTGAAGACCGGCGGCCTTCACCTGCGCATGACGCCGACCGTCGATGCGAGCGCCCAAGGGGCGACCTTCGGACTTTCCGGCCGCTTCTGACGTTGACGAAGCGCGTCACGGACGCCAGCAAAATTCCAGGGTTCGACGGCGGCTTTCCTTGTCGCGCTCGCTGTTTGGTTGGGGTAAGGCTCGCCCCAAATGCCCCAGACCGACGTCACCACGCTCATCGGCAACACCCCCATCGTTCGACTGACCCAGTTCGACACGGGCCCCTGCGAGCTGTATGTGAAGCTCGAAACCCAGAACCCGGGTGGAAGCATCAAAGACCGTATCGGTCTTTCGATGATTGAAGCGGCGGAACGTGACGGTCACCTCGGCGGCGAAAAGCGCCATCTGATCGAAGCAACTGCCGGAAATACCGGTCTTTCTCTCGCCCTTGTCGCCGCGCAGCGCGGCTACAAGATGACCATCGTCATCCCCGACAAGATGAGCGCAGAGAAGATCTTTCACCTTCGCGCGCTTGGCGCCGAGGTGATCATGACCCGCAGCGACGTCGCGAAGGGGCACCCCGAGTATTACCAAGATCTTGCGAAGCGGATTTCGGACGAGAAGGGGATCTTCTACGTCAATCAATTCGCCAATCCGGCGAACCCGCTTGCCCACGAGACCCAGACCGGTCCCGAGATTTTCCGCCAAATGAACGGCGAAGTCGACGCGGTCGTCGCCGGCGTCGGCTCCGGGGGGACGCTCACCGGTCTCTCCCGCTTCTTTGCGAAGGCGAAGCCCGACTGCGAAATGGTGCTGGCCGATCCGAAGGGGTCGATCCTCAAGGACTACATCGATACGGGGACGTTCGGCGCCGCCGGCTCCTGGGTTGTTGAGGGGATCGGCGAAGACTTCATTCCCGATATCTGTGACCTTTCTCGCGTAAAGAAGGCCTACACGATCTCCGATAGTGAGAGCCTCCTCACCGCGCGTGAATTGCTGAAACGCGCTGCGATCCTGGGTGGTTCCTCCTCGGGCACGCTGCTCGCCGCGGCGCTCCGCTATTGCCGCGAGCAGACGACCAAGAAGAAGGTCGTGACGTTTGTCTGCGACAGCGGCAACAAGTACCTGTCGAAGATGTTCAACGATTACTGGATGCTCGACCACGGGTTCTTGGAGCGCGAGAAGACCGGCGACCTCCGCGAAGTCATCGGGCGCAAGCACCAGGATCGTGCGGTCGTCACCGCGGCGCCGACCGACACCCTTCTCATCGCCCACGGCCGGATGAAGCTCTACGATGTGAGCCAGCTCCCCGTGATGGAAAATGGGAAGATTGTCGGCATTGTCGACGAGAGCGATCTCCTCTTGGCGAGCATCACCGATCCGAAGAACTTCTCGAAGCCGGTGCGCGAAGTCATGGCGACGGGCCTTACGACCGTCGACGTAAAGACGAAGGTGGAAGATCTGCTCCCGATCTACGCGGCGGGGCACGTTCCGATCGTGGTCGACGGGACCGAATTTGTCGGTTTGGCGACGAAAATCGACCTCTTGAACTACCTGCGCCGCAAGTTGAGCTGACCGAGACCGCTTGCGTGGCGGGGCGGTTCGTCGGATGGTCGCGGGGTGAACCCGCGCCTTCTTCGTGCCGCTGCCTACCCCGCCGTCTCTGCGTTCGCGCTGCTTTCGGTCGCCTGCGGAGGCGTCACCCCGGCCGCCGTACCGCCGACGACGCTCCCGCCGATCGGCGTCGGTCCCGTCGTCGATAAGCCGCAAGCGCCGGTCCTCGACCCGCGCCTCAACGAGGAATACCTCCTCGCCCAGGGCATCGCCGTCCCAAAGGCGGACGGCTACCAGAGTTCCTCGCCGCCGACCCTCCTCGGCATCGGCGCGAAAGATCCGACGAGCGAGGTGCTCGTCGTCGCTGGCATGAGCCGCTGGACGCTCCGCGGGCGCGACGTGAAGACCGGCCCCGCGTTTCCCGAGCCGATCGATGGCGTGCTCGCCATTCCTGCGCGCCTTGGCGGCGGCTACCTGTTTTTTGGGGCGAAGTGGCTCTGGCGTACCGAGACCCCGCTCGGCCCTGCGAAGCCTTTCGTGTATCATGCAGGCGATGCGCTAGCCCCCGTCTTTGGCGAAGATGCGCTCTTCCTTCGCGCGAGCCGCTCGGATCTCATTCGCGCCTTTCGTATGACCGACGGTAGCGAAATTACCTCGGTTTTTGGGAATCACGCGTCCCTCTTTCGGGTCGGTGACACCGTGTTTTCCTTCACCAGTGCTGGCGCTACCGTCTCCACAGGGAAGGCGCCGCCGAAGCCGATCGTCACGACGGATGGGAAGATTTTCCAGCTCCAACCGACGCCGACGGGCGCCATCGCGACGACGGGGAAGCGTAGTTTTGACGTCGACGTGACGGGGACGGTATCCCCTCGGAATGATGGCGATCCGTTCCCAATGAACGAGGAAATTCCTGCGCTTCCGCCGGAGCATCTTGTCGCTCAGGGGGCGGTCCACCTCTTTCCGGACGGGACGATCCTGGGCGACGGCGATGCCGTTGCCTTCTCGGAATTGGCGAATGAGGATCGCGAGGAGCGCCCCTCAACGGTCATTCGTCTGTTTGCGCGCGGGGCGATTGAGTCCCACCAGCCGATCACCATTGCGGCGGAGAGTCCGGAGAATTGTCGACTGTTTGATGGGGAAGGGCCAACCGCCCACGTTGTCTGCACGCCCCGGGAGAGCCGTGGGACGCGCGTCCTCTCTCTTCGCTCCGACGGCAGCCACGGTCCGCCGGAGCTTTCATCGACCTCGGAGAGCTTTGATGAAGGGCCTGGCCCGGAAGGGGCGCCGGTCTACTGGTCGTCCTCCTGTTCCGGCGATCGTCACGCCGACAAATGGTGCGTTCCAAACGGCGAAAAATGGGCAGAAATCGACATGCCGCCGGCACCGTCCGCCGGGTTTGGGATGCCTGGGGCGAACCCCGGCGGAACCAAAATGGCTGGGGTCCAGCGCTTCTACTTTGCGGACAGCGCCTATGCGACCGGCGATGGCGCCATGACGCTGCTCCGCCGTGGGGAAAAAGAGTGGCGCGTGGAGCGCGCCGACGCGACCGGCACGCGCCTGCTCTACTCGCTTCCTGCGCCAAAGCTTGCGCAGAATTATCGCGTACTATCGGCTACTTCGGGTGGTTCGGTCACGCTCCTTCAGGCGATTGCCGACGACGGCCCGGGAC